>JAOUFP010000410.1 GCA_029858145.1 Nitrospirota bacterium
AAGCCTCTCTTTTATCAAGGTATCCCTTGTCACACTGATTTCCCTGCCATCCACCAGCCAGGTGCCGATCAGCCCGTCAGGCAGTTTCTCAACCGTCCCGGACATCCTGGTTTCGTACCCATTGCATTCATACTGCCGGCCCTGAAACTGTCCATATCCATATGCACTGGCGATCCCAGTCCCTGCGGTAAGTGACATGACCAGACCTGCCAATAATCCGATTAATAAAGTTTTCATTGCTGCCTCCTTTTTGGGGGTTGTTCATTTCCATCCCTGATGGCTTCCCGATTGTTGATCTCATCATAACAAATGAAAGATTAAGGGAAGATGAAGGCTTTTCAGGTCATAAAAAATGATTTTTTGGGACGTTGTTTCAGTCGTTGCCGCCCTTGCGTCCTTGCGTTCGGCTCATACTTCTGATAGCATTCATCCTGAGGAACTCGGGTTCCCGAACCGCGGGAATATGATAGGGCAACACTAAAGGAGGCGCACAATGGGCGACAAAGGCGGCAAAAAGGACAAAGAGAAGGGCCAGAAACAGAAGTCGAGCAAACAGGCAAAAGATCTGAAAGAGAGGAAGGACAAACAACCCATAAGCGGAAAGAAATAGGGAGCGGGATTCGACCGATAGAGAAAAGAAGAAGAGGGTCAAATAGTCAGAAAGGCCCTCGATTCCCCTTATAAGATTTAACTCCCGGTCCGCTTAGCGCCTCTCATATAATCTCCTCCGCTCCCGGCTCACCGCTGTATGCTTACAAGGCGAAGCACTAGCGTGGCTGACCGGTAGCCTCAGGCTGGCTAGCCGCGGCGGAAGCGGCAATTGGACGCAATGATAAACGAGGCGGCCGCGAATGGCGGGCGGGGAAAAAGATGCCCAGATTTTTTATAACCTGTCACTCAGCATCAGGCACTCGATATCTTTTACTCTAAGCAATGCCTGCCCTGAGCCTGCCGGCCTTCTCTGCTCAGCGGTGCTTGTCCCGATTACCGTCGAGGACCCTGTGCAAGGCTCATAACGTCAATTCATACGCTTCGTATTCTCTGTAAATCGTACACGATCTGGTCAGATCACGCATTCTTTTATTATCGCTGCGCATTGTCGAAACTATGCAGTGCGAAACCTTTTTTTCTGAAGCTGTACGGTAGAGCAAATACATAAGCGCCTTGCCGATCCCCATGCCCCGATACTTCGGCAAAACGCCGATTGTCTTGAGGACGACCCTTTTTACATCTTTTGAATACATGTCAGGAATGCAAAAACAGAAGGCAACGGGTAATTTCTCCTGGTTCCTGACCAGATAAACAAAATCCCTGTCCAGCATCGCTGCAATATCACGAATGTTATATTCAAATTCATCAAGCCCAATCGGGACAAATGACCATGTATCGCGAAAGATCTCCTTGGTCAATTCATAAATGTCATGCATAATGCGCGGGAAACTTTCCTGGGTCATTGATTCAAAAATCATGTTCTCCCGCTCAAGTCTTTTCAGATCTTCCCCGAACATATTGAATCCTGTCTTTTCAACTTCTCCGATGGTGCTGAGGTTTTGCTGGGCAACCTTAAATCCATATGCTCTGAATAAGTCTCTATAATAGCCGCGCGTAAACGGCTCAATAAAAAATGGCGGCCGACCTTCGGGATACGAAACGCGGAAACTCTGCCATGTGGTCAAATCGACAGGCCCGCAAATGACTTTTTTGCCATGTCTGACGAGGAATTTTTTTGCCTCCTCGAAAAGGTGTCGCGCAAACTCGCTATTGTTTATCGATTCAAAACAACCGATGCATCCGATATCTGCCGGATGGCGACTGTCCATAATCGCGGAGATATGGGCTGCAGGTTTGTCTTCGTGGAATAATATATAATTTGAATAATTGCCGTGTTTCAGGAAGGGGTTGTCCTGATCAAAGTTTCTTTTCGCCGCCTTCACCTTCGTCTCTGCCACTGATGGAAACCCGGCATATAGCTCTCTTATAAGACTTGAGTATGCATATAAATATTCACTTTCGTTCTGGTATCTGATAACCTTCATTTTCAAAAATACCTATCGGGCTTGATTGTTTTGCTCACGCTTTCTGCACGATCTTAATCTCTCCATTGCCACCATTGAGGCGGACGGTATCGCCTGTCCGCAATATCCTCGTAGCATTTTTTACTCCTACCACGGTCGGAATGCCCATCTCTCTCGCTACGATCGCAGAATGGGAAAGCATGCTGCCCTTTTCGATGATCAGACCGCTCACGGAAGGAAAGAGCACAACCCATCCCGGATCAGTTTGTTTTGCCACCATGATTTCGCCGTTAAGCCTTACACTGCTGTCCGGTTTAAAAATTACCTGTACTTTTTTCTCAACGATACCCCGGCAACACCCTGTGCCTGAGAGGATGGCCTCCTCCTTGTCGGGCACGTTCTCCTTGCCAAATATGTCTGTATTGGCATATACCTCCCCATAGGTCTCGATATGGTCCTCGGGATTACTCAACCGGTACGCCTCAAATTCCCGGCGGCGCACATTGATTAATTGCTGGAGGTTTGTACAGGTGGATGTCCCGTTCGTAAACGACCACACCTCTTCAATCTCCAGATAAAAGATATCGTCCGGGCTTTCAAGGATTCCCTTGGCATGCCAGTTTCTGCCGATCGCCCTGATCAGATCGCGTACCAGACTGTAAGCCTCTGCCCTTGCAAAGCGCTGGTTTTCCCTGTTTTTGATCGCATTCCGCGTATTTTTTAATACCCATTGGTAAAGGAATAGTTTGATCGGAAATAACAGGGCATGTCGTGATTTCAGCCTTTCTCTCAGCACAAGTTCAGCCTGAGCGCGGATATCCTGCTCATGCCGCAATTGCTTTTCCGGGTCCGGGACCGTTG
>JAOUFP010000033.1 GCA_029858145.1 Nitrospirota bacterium
AACATTGGTGCCGAGAAGAAGAACCTCAAGCTCTCGACCGCGCGTGCCGAGGCGGTCAGGGACTACCTGCAGAAGGTCTGGAACATCGCCCCTGAGCGGATGAGCATAGAGGCGCGCAACCTGCCGGCGATGCCGAGCACCAGCAGGCTGGAAGAAGGGCAGGCGGACAACCGCCGGTTGGAGATCACCTCGGAGAGCCCGGCGATCCTCGGCCTGATCCGCAGCACTTACTTTGCCACCAGGATCGATGCCTCGACGCTGTCCCTGCGGCCGGTCATCACAGCGCCCCACGGGGTGGCCAGCTGGACAGTTGTTGCCGCCAACAGCAGACAGAAACTGGGCGAATTGGCAGGAGAGGGCGCGCCCACGGCAGAGATCAAGGTGCCGCTGAAGACCGGCGACCTCAATGAGATGGCCGCCGCCGGCGACATCAAGGTCACCATGGAGGTGCAGGACCGCAGGGGGCAGACCCTGCCGATGACCGCCAGTCCGGTCAAGGTCAATTTCATTCAGACCAGTCAGCGGCTGGCTGAGAAGCAGGAGTACCGGATGCAGGAGAAATACGCCCTGATCCTGTTTGACTTCGACAGCGACAAGATCGATGCCCGCAACCAGGAGATTGTCAATTCGATCGTCGCGCGCATTAAGGAACTGCCGCAGGCGACGGTCGACATTGTTGGGCACACCGACAACATCGGCACGGAGAAGTACAACATCAAGCTGTCCGAACGGAGGGCGCTGGCAGTCTACAAGCTGCTGACAGCGGCCTACGGGGAAGCCCCTGGCGAGCGCATCCGTCAGAGGGGCGTCGGCCCCAACGAGCCGTTGTACGACAATGCGACATCGGAGACCCGCTCCTTCAACCGGACGGTGACGATTACTCTGGAATACATGGCGGCGAATTAAATGGATAGCGAGCGATATTCCCCGTGGTCTTGCCACGGGGTCAGCGAGCGAATATAAAGAAAAATATACCTTGCATTGAGATTCCCTGCGGTCTTGCCGAAGGGAGTCTTCAATTGTTTTTGAATAGTGACCGGCTTGAGAGGAAGAAAATGAGCCGGTTATCGGGAAGGCTTCTTCGGGCTTGAGCTATGAAGCCTTTGCCGGATGGTGAAAATTGAGGGGTTGGCCTTCGGGCCAACCCCTTTCTTTATTATAGTCCACATCATATCTGTCCAAAATAGAAATATTAGAGAGCGGAATGACTTATAAACACAATAAACCGGCACGATCAACCATCTGGTTTGCCTCGATATTGACAGAGACAGGTTGCCTGGACGATTCTGTTTTGGCGTTATCAAGTATTGGAAAAGCTTTTTTTCAAGGTGCCGTTATTGTGTTTCTTCTTCATCCCGCCTTTATTCTGAATTATTTTGGACGGTTATGAGTCCACATTATTGATAAGTGTCGTATTTCAAAGTCAGGAGAAGGCATTGGCGCTTTTATCCGCAGGGGAGGACATTCTCTCTTTGCTCCGAGGCATTTTCCTCCTGACCTTCATAAGAAACAGTCTGTCGGAATACCTGCCTGCCGGCAGGCAGGTCGGAAAATGAAACCGCTCTCAATGTCTTCTCCTGCCTCGTTGTTTGATTACCGCCTGAAAGATCTATGAATAATTATAGGATAGCCGACTGAAGTCTTGCATAACCTTCTTTTACAGTAAGCCAGTCGACGATGCTGTCACGCCGCACAACAGTCAGCCGGCGCCGTGAATTGCCTCCTTTTTTGCCGATCGTCATATTGAACCAAAGTCCAATAGACAGATGCCGGGACTAATATTAAGCTAAATTATAGCGGTTCGCGTCAGGCACGCTCTGCGTCATCTCATTGCCGAACAGAGTGTGATTGATAGGAGATCATCAGGGGGGGAGGAAATCCTCTCAAGACATGAAACCTGCTGACGGATCCCGGCAAGAACCTTGTGGTTATCAAGAAGGACGGAAAGATCTACAAGAACACACTCAAATGACGCAGGAGAACGACATGAACACTGGTTATGGACATGGTAAAGATTTCAAGAATAGGATTAATCGGAGGCAACCACAAGCAAGGTCAACGCTGCTTGTAACCTCTTTTTTCAGAGGAGAATACTGCACATGATTGGAAACTTAGAATTATTACGGATACCAAGGGGCCTCATCGTTTCGCTTGGCATTGTGCTGCTGACATGCGGAACTGTCACGGCAGCGCGGACGACATGGCCACCCTGCGTCAGCAGCTCGAGGAGCAGATGACGTTGATCCGTGAGCAAAGAGAATTGCTTCAACTGCAGCAGCAGAAGATCGACCTGCAGGCGAAAGAACTTGACAGCCTGAGCAGGCGTCCGGACCAGATGGAGCAGGGAGGGGCCGCTCCGTCTTCTGTTCCGGTTGCTCAGGCCCAAGGCGCCAATGGAGAGGTGGACAAGGCCGTTGCCCTGCCGCAGAAACAACCAGAGCGCGATGCAGTTGGAGATCTTAATGCGCCTGCTGTCAGGGCAGGTGAATTCCCCGGCTCGTTCAGGATTCCCGGTCCGGGGAATGTTTCGTTGGCCATCGGCGGGTTCGTCAAGACTGCTGTCATCTATGACTCTTAGGCAGAGAAGATGTGCGCCGATTTCCTGCCGGCGACACTCGGGACACGGCGTTCGGATCAGGAAGGTGCGACTTCACTGGATGTTACTATCACTCGCCTGCATATGGACGGCCGCGCGCCCCTCCCTTCAGGGCAGGTCCGCGGTTATGTAGAGTACGACCTCAACGCCGGCAATGATGGTTCCCCTGATTTCAAGCTGCGGCATGCCTATGGCACATGGAAGAACGAATACGGAACCCTTACGGCCGGCCATACCTGGTCGACGGCAATGGATTTGAAGATACTTCCGGAAGGACTGACGGAACCCACGGTGAGCGGTGTAATATTCCAGCGTCAGGCTCTCCTTCGATGGTCGCAGCCGCTCGGCAAGGGATACACCATCCATGCAGCGATCGAGGACCCCAGCAGCAGCGACGTGTTCAGCACCAGTTCCGTCAACAATCAGACATCGATTCCGGACGGCGTGCTGGGCCTTGAGTATGATCGCAATGGGCTCTGGCATTTGCGCCTGAACGGACTGGCGCGAAATCTCAAGGTTGATCTGCCGGGTGGCGGCAACGACTCTGCTACAGGATGGGGGTTGGCCCTGACCGGACATATTAACTGTTTCAGAAAGGACAAGCTGTGTTTCAGCGGTATTTACGGAGAGGGACTGGGACGGTACCTGCTCGGAATTGAATCAACCGCGGGCAGTCTGATCGACCCGGAAAAGAATGAAATATCACTCCGCAAGAACTGGGGCATTATGGCCACCTATGAGCACCATTGGACAGACAGCCTTCGCTCAACGGCCATGGGAGGATATGCTCATTCCGGTACCATGAGTTGGCAGACGGGAGATACCTTTGAAAGTTCGACCTATGCCTCGGTCAATCTGATGTGGAGTGTATACCGGTATATTACGCTTGGCGTGGAGTACGCCTACGGAAAGCGGGACAACAAGGACCATTCCGATATTGATAACCATCGTGTCGCCGTCGGGATGCAGTTCTACTGATACATGGCTGAAATGACAGTCATAGGAGGTGATTTAATAAACGGCCAGAGATTAGCCCAATATGAAATGCTGACTCAATCGAATCAGAAAACGATATCTTGCGAAGGAGGTTTGAAATGAACAGTCCTCACAAACTAAAGATGCACAGTTCGGGAATTGAGAAATCCTCGATTGCTCCACTCATCGCTGTGCTTGTCCTGGTGCTTGCCGTTATCCTGTTTGCAGGGCCGGCAGGAGCGGAAGAGAAATCGGCTGACGAAGTGGCTAGGGAACTGGCTAACCCAAACAACTCACTTGCCAGCCTGACCTTCAAGAACCAGTATCGCTGGTACAAGGGCGATCTGCCGGGAGCGGATGACCAGGACAATTACACCCTTTTGTTCCAGCCCGTGTTCCCGTTCACAATGAAACCCACGGCAAGCGGCGGGAAGGCGAATATCTTCTTTCGGCCTGCTTTTCCGATCGTCTTTGACCAGCCTGTGCCCGAGGTTAAAAATGGTCAACTCGGTTTCAAGGGCGTGACTGCCCTCGGTGACGTCGGGTTTGATCTAGGCTACGGGGTTACGGAAAAGACCGGCCTCCTGTGGGCCTTCGGCATGGTGGGTACGCTGCCAACGGCGACCGACAGCGATGTGGCTGGCAAGCAATGGCGTTTTGGGCCTGAGCTGCTGATCGCGTAGTTCTTTGCGAACCCAGTCGATGGAACGGTTATGTTTTGAGGCAAGTTGTTTGATTGTGTAGCGATTGAAAACGAAGTTGTTCCAAATGGATAAACGCAGTCTTGAGGGTTTCCTTGTACTGCCAAATGTATGGTTGCACTCTTTGCAAAGGTAGCGCTGAGACCCTCTGCTGAATCCCTTTTTCTTTGTTCTTCTAAAGCCACATTTTGGGCATTTTTTTAACCATTATTCACCTCGCTGAATAATTATGCACTTAACCCCATGTTTTTAAAAAGCAATTCAGCGTTTCTAGACCCACGTTTTTAGTATTAAGCCGAAAACGACATCCGAGTTGACCGACAAGGTGAAAGACTATTGCCTCTCAAATCCCGCAAGCACGGTGATGGATGCCTTCACAAAGTCCGGCAAATGAGGGGAGAGGTGAACCGCATGAAAAAGAACATGAACATAGGTGTGCTCATTACGCTGATACTGGTGCTCCTTGCGGCTCCAGTATTTGCACAATCTGACTCCCGGCGGGCGGCCGATTGCAGCACCTATGCCCGCAACCGGGCAGAGACAGAAGCTCCTGCCGGCGGCGGAGCGCTTGGTGGTGCTGCTCGCGGAGCAGCAAGAGGTGCGCTTTTCGGGGCGATCGTAGGAGGAGGAAAAGGCGCCGGTCGCGGTGCTGCCCTGGGCGGCGGGCTCGGGGCCGTGAGAGGAGGCGTCAGGTCGAGCCAGCAGCGCGATGCCAGCTTCCAGTACTACTACGACGAATGCATGCGCGGGAGGAGGTAGGAGATAACGTAACGATTATCAACAGGGTGCGGAGAGCGCCGTTGAATAACAATCGGAGATGGATCAAATAATGAAATGACAATCAGGAGGGGAAAGATGAAACGGGTAGCAGTATGGTTTGCATTATTCATTGCAGTAATGATCTGTGGTGCTCATCAGCAGGCAGCGTTTGCTGCAACGGCAGTTGAGATCGACCGTGACGTGGACGCCGCCCTCGAAAAACTGTACGCAAAAAATCCTGCTGCAAAGGTGCTCGCTGAGGGGGCAAAGGGGATACTCGTGTTTCCGAGCATTGTCAAGGGCGGGTTGATCGTTGGAGGTCAGTATGGCGAGGGGGCGCTTCGGATAGATGGCAAGACCGATGGCTATTACAACACTGGAGCAGTTTCTTACGGCCTGCAGGCGGGGGCACAGTCCTTCGGATATGCGCTCTTCTTCATGACTGACGAAGCGCTTGAGTATCTCAAAAAGAGCAATGGATGGGAATTCGGTTCTGGCCCCAGCATCGTTATCGTGGACGAGGGGCTTGCCAAGTCGATGACAACCACGACACTGAAGTCAAATATTTATGAATACTTTTTCGATCAGAAGGGATTGATGGCAGGTTTGGGACTTCAGGGGACGAAGATCACCAGGATCAACAAATAAAGAAATCAGCACGAGGTTTTATTGTGATATCCTGAGAGGGGGTGAAATCAGCACCCGATACGGAAATGCAGAAGGAGCGATTTATGGTTGCACGGGAACAGAATGCGGAAGCAAAACGGCTTGCGGAATGCGGAAGTTGGCTCAGCACATGCCCGCCGGAAAAAGCCCCGTGGAAAAAATGGGGGCCCTATCTCAGCGAGCGCCAGTGGGGGACGGTTCGGGAGGACTACAGCGACAACGGGGATGCGTGGAATTATTTCAGTCACGACCAGGCCCGGTCCCGCGCCTTCCGCTGGGGAGAAGACGGGCTGGGGGGGATTTGTGACAACCATCAGGTGCTCTGTTTTGCATTAGCCTTCTGGAACGGCAAAGACCCCATCATCAAGGAACGTTTGTTCGGGCTTACCAATACCGAAGGGAATCATGGAGAAGATGTAAAAGAGTACTACTTTTATCTTGACAGCACTCCCACCCACTCCTATATGAAATTTCTTTACAAGTATCCTCAGGCAGCTTATCCCTACTCGGATCTGGTGGAGACCAACCGCAAGCGCACCAGGCTCGAGCTTGAATACGAACTGCTCGATACGGGTGCATTCAACGGGGACCGCTACTTCGATGTCTTCGTGGAATACGCCAAGGCGTCTCCCGAGGATATCCTGATCAGGATAACCGCATGCAACCGCGGGCCCAGGGCGGCCCTGCTCCACGTGCTGCCCACCCTCTGGTTCCGCAACACATGGTCCTGGGCCGGCGGCTCGAAGCCGGCCCTCAGGTCTGTCAACGGGGAGAAACACAAGATCATCCAGGCCAGTCATACCGACCCTTTGTTTCTTGAGTCCCTGCAGGACTACACCCTGACCTGCGAGGGCAGCCCCGCGCTGCTCTTTACGGAGAACGAGACGAACACCCTGCGCCTCTTCGGCACGCCCAACGCCGCTCCCTATGTGAAAGACGGCATCAACGACTATCTGGTGCACGGCAAGGCTTCGGCGGTGAACCCGGAGCAGACAGGAACGAAGGCATCTGCCCACTATGTGCTGGATGTCGGTGCCCGAAAGAGCGCGGTCATCAAACTGCGGCTGACGTGTGCGTCAGCCAGAGGCAAGGTGGCTCCTTTCGGAAAGGCCTTCGATGACATTTTTGCGACGCGACTTCAGGAGGCAGATGAATTCTACCGGTCGATCACTCCTCCATCAGTCAGCGCGGACGAAGCAAATGTGATGCGCCAGGCCCTTGCCGGCATGCTCTGGACAAAGCAATACTACTTCTACGATGCGGACCAGTGGCTCGACGAGCATCATGCCCACCCGCTCCACGGCCAGACCCGCCAGGTCCGCAACCGTGAGTGGTTTCACATGGTGAATGACCATATCATCTCCATGCCGGACAAGTGGGAATACCCGTGGTATGCGGCATGGGACCTCGCGTTCCACACGATCGCCCTTTCCGTGGTCGACACCGACTTTGCCAAACAGCAGCTTGATCTCATGCTCCGGGAAATTTACCTGCACCCGAGCGGCCAGATTCCTGCCTATGAATGGAACTTCAGTGACGTGAACCCTCCGGTGCATGCCTGGGCGACCCTCTTCCTCCATCAGACCGAGAAGGCCCTTCACGGCGAGGCAGATATCGACTTTCTCAAGCGTTCTTTTAACAAGCTCGCTCTGAATTTCACCTGGTGGGTCAACCGGAAGGACCGGTTCGGCAAGAATGTCTTTGAAGGGGGCTTTCTCGGCTTGGACAACATCGGCGTCTTTGACCGGAGCGCTCCCCTGCCGACGGGCGGCTATCTGGAGCAGGCTGACGGCACGGCCTGGATGGCACTGTTCTGTCAGAACATGGTCGAGATGAGTGTTGAACTGACTGCTCATGACACCGCGTATGAGGACCTCTGCTCCAAGTTCGTCGAGCACTTCATGTGGATTGCGGCTGGGATAAACCGGACCGGGCAGTACGGAATGTGGGACGAGGAGGACGGTTTCTATTACGACCTACTGAGGCTGCCCGACGGCAGAGCACAGAGGCTCAAAGTGCGCTCCATGGTGGGGCTCCTCCCTCTCTGTGCCACAACCGTCATTGAAGAGTGGCAAAGGGAGTTGGTTCCCCGCGTGGTTGAGACATTTCGCGAACGGCTCACGCGCATGCCTGAACTCCTCCAGAGCGTCCATGCGATAGGCCCGGAGAATTATGGGGTTGACAATCGCACGATCCTCGCTCTGGTAAACCGGGAGCGGCTCCGCCGTATCCTCACCCGCGTGCTGGACGAAAACGAGTTCCTGAGCCCCTACGGAATCCGCGCCCTCTCGCGGTACCACTTGGAGCACCCCTATGTGTTTAAAGTGCGTGGTCAGGAGTACAAGGTCCAGTACCTGCCTGCCGAGTCGGATTCAGGCATGTTCGGCGGAAACTCCAACTGGCGGGGCCCCATCTGGCTGCCGGTAAATATCATCATCATCCGGGCGCTCCTGAACTACTACCTTTATTACGGCGACAATTTTAAAATCGAGTGCCCGACCGGGTCAGGCAGAATGATGAACCTCTTCGAGGTGAGCAAAGAGCTATCCACTCGTCTTACCCGAATCTTTTTGAAGGACGAAAAGGGAAAGCGGCCGGTATACGGAAGGTCGGAAAGATTCCAGACCGACCCCCACTGGCGCGACCATATCCTGTTTTACGAATACTTTCATGGGGACAATGGGGCCGGCCTCGGCGCCAGCCATCAGACAGGATGGACGGGACTGATCGCCAAGGTAATCGAGCTTGCGGGCCGCCTTGACCCGGAACATTACCTGCACGCGGGAAAGCGCGGCGTTCACGAGGTGCATGAAAAAAAATGATGAATGCACTGTGCGCGTCATGAAATTTTGGCCGAAACACCCGCTCATCTACGAGATCAATGCGTGGGTCTGGCTGGATGAACTCAGCCGGAGGGAAGGGCGCTCCCTGACCCTCGCAACTGTTCCTGTTAAAGAATGGGACCGTCTCGCCTCGCTCGGCTTCAACGCGATATGGCTTATGGGCGTCTGGGAGCGGAGCTCTGCGGGAATCGGCGTAGTCATGCAGAACCATAGGCTCCTCGATGCTTTCCGGCGCGCGCTTCCTGACTTTTCGCCGGAGGATGTCGCCGGCTCTCCGTACTGCGTGCGGAGGTATGTGGTTGACGAACGACTCGGTGGTCCTGAGGCGCTTGCAGCTGCGCGGCGCGTCCTTCGTGGCCGCGGACTGCGGCTGATCCTCGACTTTGTGCCGAACCACGTGGCCCCTGACCACCCCTGGGTGTTTGAATATCCTGAATACTTTATTTCTGGCGATGCTGATGACTTCAGGAGGGACCCGGCAGCATTCTTCGAGGCAGGGGGCAATGTTTTTGCCTGCGGCAAAGACCCTTATTTTCCGGCCTGGCCGGATGTGCTCCAGCTCAACGCATTCCACGAGGGGCTGCGCGCTGCTGTGGTCGAGACCCTCACCAATATCGCCGGGCAGTGCGACGGTGTGCGATGCGACATGGCCATGCTGCTGCTGAACTCTGTGTTTGGCAGGACCTGGGGGCTTCGGGCCGGGAGCATGCCCGAGGCTGACTTCTGGCCTCACATCATCCGGGCTGTCAAGGAGCAACAAAAAGAATTTTGTTTCATTGCCGAGGCCTATTGGGACCTCGAGTGGGAGCTGCAGCAGCAGGGGTTTGACTATTGTTATGACAAGCGCCTCTACGACCGCCTGGAGCATGACCCCGCAGAGAGCGTGCGGCTGCACCTGTATGCCGACCTTGTGTATCAGGAAAGACTGGTCCGCTTCATCGAAAATCACGACGAGCCGCGTGCGGCGGCCGCATTCACCCCTGAGAAGCACCGCACCGCCGCGGTGACGGCCCTGACGCTGCCGGGTGCCGGATTGGTCCACGAAGGCCAGACGGAAGGGAGGCGGGTCCATCTGCCCATCTTTTTGGGGCGGCGGCCGGAGGAGCCGGTTGACACGGAATTGCGCTCTTTCTACCAGCGTCTGCTTGAAGCACTGCATCATGAAAATGTTCTTCAGTGGACATGGCGGTTATGCGCGCGCTCCGGTTGGGCGGATAACGACAGCAATCGGAATCTCGTCTCCTGGTGCTGGCATAAAGGGGACTCCTTCTGCCTCATCGCAGTCAACCTGTCCGGAATGTCCTCCCAGGGCCTGGTACAGGTCCCGCTGGACATGCTCCCCGGGAAATCCTGGCGGCTGAAAGACGTCTTCACGTCTGTGATCTATGAACGTCATGGTGATGAGATGAGCGGCCGGGGGCTGTACGTGGACCTGCCGCCGTGGGGATTCCACTTTTTTGTATCTGTGCAGGGATAGGGGGACTCCAGATGCAGGAGTAAGATGCGCAGAAATATCGGGAGAATAAAGCTGTCTGCGTGATGGTGAGAACGCTCTGGTCTGTCAGCATTACCGCTTCAGCGGATCAGCAGGCCGCACCGGTATTTACCATTCCAGTTACCATGTATACGAAGATGAAAGGGGAATTGCTTTGCACAACGCGTTGTTTTAAAAAGTGCATGTTTGTTACGGTTC
Organism: Nitrospirota bacterium; assembly: GCA_029858145.1. Classification (GTDB taxonomy): domain Bacteria; phylum Nitrospirota; class Thermodesulfovibrionia; order Thermodesulfovibrionales; family UBA6898; genus JAOUFP01. The sequence goes on from JAOUFP010000033.1 coordinate 10,234, forward strand.
AACGAAGGAAAGAGGAACGCGTCGATGATGGTGAAGAGTGCGTTTCGGATCTGATTGGAGGCTGCGCATGAGACTTCCTGGAAAGAATATCTTTATTCTCGTTCTTTTGATGGCTCTCTGTCTGCTATCAGGCTACGCGTGGGCACAGGAGCAATCCCAGGGAGAAAAACCACCCGCTGCTAAAAAGGAATCGGCCGATGCGGTACCGGATATTGATAAAATCATACCCTTATCAACAGAGTTGCACGGCCGTCTGTCAGTACTTGAAAAGGCGATCACGGGCCTGCCGGATGTCTCGGATATGGAAAGGAAGTACAACGATATCGAGGCCAGACTGAAGCGTCCCGCCGATCAAATACAGCGGCTCAGGGATTCGAAAAATTACCGATACATGACGCTTATAGATCTCAGGCAGGAAATCGAGCACGAAACTGAATTGTTAAAAGACGTCAGCGAACCCCTGAGGAAATCAATCAGTCAGCTCGGAAGCTGGAGAAAAGAATGGGTGATTGAAAAGGAGCGGTGGAACCGCTGGCAGGCTTCCATGCGTACAGAGGGAGAGCCCGATCAAATCAGGTCGGCCTTTTCAAAAGCGAATGACACTATCGGCAGGGCACTTAAGCTCATCAATACGCAGCTGGAGACGATGCTGACGGTACAGGCGAAGGCCGGCAATATCCAGGGAAAAATGAAATCTCTTGCCGCAGACGTAGACGGGATGCTCCTGCTCAGGAAGCGCAGCATCCTCTTTGACGAATCCCCCCCGATGCTCTCCTCCCGGTATTTTTCCCAGTTCGGAAGCGGGTTGTGGGACGCAGCGCAAAATGGTATGGATGAAATCTCCTGGCCGGGCAGGCGGTTCTTTGACCGGCATGGCTGGATCATTCTCCTTCAGGGGTTTCTTGCTGTCGCCGTGATCATCGCTGTCTACCGGAACAGGCGGCTTCTTCAGGCATCAGAGCGCTGGCGTTTCCTTGCCGCACGGCCTTTTGCCGCAGGTCTGTTTTTGGGTTTTATGACTACGGTGGTGATGTATGAATATCAGGGGGTACCAGCCTCGTGGAAGCTGGCCAATTCGTTAATTGCCGGGATCTCCTTCGCCTGGCTTATCGGGGGGCTGATTGAAAAATCCTGGAAAAGGCAGTTTGTATATTGTCTGGTGATAGTTTTTTGTATCAACAGACTTCTGTTTCTGGTCAGCCTGCCTCTTCCCCTTATCCGGCTCTATGTTGTTTTAACGGCTCTGGTTGGCTTTTTCCTGTGTTTGCGGTGGGCGCGGGAAAGCCTCCGGCAAAAAGAATCGGGTCGTTATACCTGGTCGCTTCGTTTGGGTTCTCTCTTTCTTTCCGTCGTCATAATGGCTGAGCTTTCGGGAAAAAAAGGGCTTTCATTATATCTGTTCGGATCTTTGATAGACTCATTAGGAACGGTGCTTGTCTTAATGTTATTCATGTACATGATCCACGGGGGGGTGGAATGGCTGTTCCGCACCTCTGTCTTAAGGCGAGTGGCTGTGCTGTATAGCGATGATACCGATGCCATTATTCGCCGGCAGACAGGTTACATTGACGTTGCGTTATGCGCGCTTCTTTTGCTGCCCGCTCTTCTCAGGATCTGGGGAGTTTACGATAGCCTGGAAGAAGCTACGAGCGGTTTGTGGGCTTTTGGGTTCGGCATGGGTACGCAACGGCTTACGGTTGGCATGGTGATTGTCGCGGCGGGCATACTGTACGGATCATTTTTCCTGTCCTGGATGTTCCAG
>JAOUFP010000411.1 GCA_029858145.1 Nitrospirota bacterium
TGTCAAGAAAAAAATATTCACCATCTCCTTTTTAACAAGGTTTTTTTCTTACACTGCAAACGCCGGTTGCCGAACCACTACCCTTGCCGATGTTTTCAACCATTGTGAGGGGGTCAGGCTTGGCATTGTGGAATTTGGTTAACCAATCCCACTCGTACTCTTCATTCTAATCGGGATGATCTAAGTTGTTAGTTCCTGTGAGTACATGATGCAGGCGGCGCCGAGTTTCTGTCCGGAGCAATGACAGGCATTTCCGGCATTTGGGTGCTGAGGTTTATCTTCAGCTGACAGCGAGCCAGATCGTGTGCCTGCCTCCGCCGCGGGACCCTCTCGCCCGCACACGGACCTCGTCAACCTCGAAGCCGGCACGGCTCAGTCGTTTGGCAAAGGCACTGTCGGGACCGGATGACCATACCGCCAATACGCCTTTAGATGTCAGCGCCGCATACGCGGCATCCAACCCGGCCTGGGAATAGAGCCAGTCGTTGCCCTTCCGTGACAGGCCATCAGGCCCATTGTCTACGTCCAGCAGGATGGCATCGAAGGCCCGGCGCTCAGTCCTGAGAATAGCGGCAACATCGACCTCCTGAACAGTGACCCGTGCATCCCGAAGGGGATGGCCGGCCAGGCCTGCAAGGGGGCCCCGGTTCCACCTCACAACTGCCGGCACCAGTTCGGCAACCACCACCTGACTCCCGGGCCCAAGCCGGGCCAGTGCTGCCGCGGCGGTATATCCCATGCCCAGCCCGCCGACCAGGACGCGCGGACAGGGTCTGTCGGCTATCTTTGCGCTCGCGAGCTCGGCCAGGGCATCCTCTGATCCATGGGCGCGGCTGTTCATGAGTTCACAGCCGTTCACCCGGATCGAGAACTCCTTGCCCCGCCTGTATAGGCGAAGCTCTCCGCTGCTGCCGGGCACCTGCGCACTGTCGAGTAACTCCCAGGGAATCATGAACACCTCAAGGGAAGAATAATCCAAACGTTGGGAAAAAAGCGCTGCATCGTCATTGGAGATATACGTCAATGTTACTATAATCCTGCTGCATATTCCAAACTCTCTGCATCTTCGGGGCTGAGCCGGGCGGGTCACCGCTGTCACAAGAAGAAAAAATGCAGAAAAAGTGCCTGACGGCTTATAATGTCAGCATCGGGGACTGATGCGGAGGATGGGAGAGGGCAATGACCAATAATGACATACTGAAAAAACTCAGAATCGCGCTGGAACTTAAAGATACGGATATTATTGAGATCCTGAAACTTGCAGATTTTGAAATTACCAAATCCGAACTCTCCGCTATTTTCAGGAACGCGGACCACAGAAATTATAAAGTCTGCGGCGATCAGATAATGAGAAACTTTCTGAACGGCCTTATTATCCGAAACAGAGGAAAAAGACCATAAGTTCGGGAGCGCGGCAGCGCCTGATCAACCAAGGCACGGGCCCTTCCTATGCGGCCTTGCACAGAGTTTCCAGCTGCGTCTGCATATCTCCTGGAGAAGGCAATGAATCCGGCACCTCGTACTCCTGCAGCGAGCAGGCGGCGATCAATAAAGAGGGACACATCCCATTATCCTGCATTGTTACCCTCCCCGGATAACCTTTTTCATGCCACGTATCGCACGTGCAGTTGCAGCAGGCGCCCCCATCACGTTGTCCAGAGGCAACAACAGGCAAACGGTGTTCTGCGACGAGGCATGCCGGTACTGTTATATTTCCTGCTTTCAACGTATTCAAAGAAACAGGATGCCCATATTGATGCCTGCTGTCTCATGATCAACCATGGGCATTGACCTTCCACTGTCCGGTTCCGTAAAATGGAAAGCGGTACAACACCTGAAATATTTCATATGAGAATAAAACGTTATTTATCGGCGGTAGCGATCGTCATCTGTGTAAGTCTTCTTGCAGGCTGCGGAGTTGGCACGATCGTCACGACCCCGATCGAATATGCCGCCAAAGGGGTGTGGTGGACCGGGAAAACGGCCGCCAAAGGGACTTATTATCTGGGGAAGGGCACGGTAAATGTTTTGACCTACCCTTTCCACAACGACCAGCTTGAAGGGATCGCGTCCTGGTACGGCCCGGATTTCCATGAAAAACCCACTTCCAGCGGCGAAATTTATGATATGTACAAGCTGACCGCCGCTCACAACGAGTTGCCGCTGGGGACCTATGTCGAAGTCAACAACCTGACAAATGGGAAAAAGGTCGTGGTGAAGATCAATGACCGCGGTCCCTTCGTCGACGACAGAATAATCGATCTCTCTTACGCTGCGGCAAAAGAAATCGACATGCTCAGGAACGGAACCGCGCCGGTCAGGATCAGGGTCCTTGAATAAGAAGATCGTCCATCCGAAAAAGAGGTCAGGGTTGACTCCCGGGCAATAGACCAGCACCTCCTCCCCATCCTTTTCGTCCTTAAACCGGTCTGACCCTTTTCGGGCAAGAGAGCACCGGACAGCCTTCGCAGTTCTCACCGGAGTCAGTCTCAAGACCAAAGGGGATCAGTTCGCCGCATTCACACTGCCATCCCTGCGCGGTTTGAACTGACAGCGTATTTTTACAAAAAGGACATTTCAACATACCATTGACCTCATTCAGCCTCCCCTTTAGCTTACGTGATAAAACCGCATACGTTTATGATATGAGTCATAACGCCAGACTTGCCAGGGTGATAGAATCAGGCTGGATCGTATACGTTGAATGTTAAAAAAAGACTGATATTTCGAGGGAGGCAGACCATGCAAGAACTGAACGTTATAACCATCGCACCACGGGAGAGACACCCGCTTATTTTCAGCACCTTTGATGCGTTGCCATCAGGTGAGGCCTTTATCCTGGTAAATGATCAT
>JAOUFP010000412.1 GCA_029858145.1 Nitrospirota bacterium
GGGAGGTCTTGATAATTATTGCTCCCTGCGGTATCTGCAACAGTTCCATATTTCCGCCATCTGTGAAAAAGCCTTGCAAGTATAAAGTGCACGCCCCTCAGGCGATACGTTCTCCCCAACGAATCCGCCTGCGTGCGGACCGGGGCGAGAATCAATCCGAGGGCTTATCAGAAGGGCGAGGCGGCTCTTCGTACGACACGCCTAAACTCCGGCTCGCTGCGGGATTCCCGACTCCCGAAAGCTTTCAAAATTGCGGAAAGCCCTTTTAAAGGGCCGCTCAGGCAGAATAGAAAACCGGACATTTCTAAATCTGCGCTGCAGTTGCTTGATTTCTTTCTTTACATTCTTTAAAGTTTAATTTATATTTATTCGCGGGGAATGAGACAGCTTACACACCCCCCTTGCTCAAACCGTAAGTATGTTTAAAAAAGTCATTGCGCCTGAGCATGTTGTCTGCACTGCGCCTGACACCAGCCTGCGGAGACGGGCAATTACGCAGAGCATAATCTGCCTGGCAATGAGAATTCGCGTTCAAAGTATTGACGCAGATTCTCTGTCAGGCTGCGCTCCGTGAAAGCAACAGAATAAGCTTTAAAAAACTCTTAAACCACAATATGAAAAACAATGAAAGAAACAGCTAATAAAATATCAGGGTGGCTGCTGAGTGCAGCGCTTTTTTGCTGTCTCATGTTCCTTTGCGTCACGGTTATTCTTGACCATAGGCGCATCATTTATGCTGGTTGCTGCTTTGAAGCTGGTTATAAATGCATTACCTGACAGAATCTAAAAGAGGTGTAACACTTATAAGACCATCGATCCGACCGGGAATAAACCTGGTTTGGTTTTATGGAGGATAGTTGCTCCGGCGCGTCAACCCTGGTTTTCGGCGGGTGGGCGTGACAAGGTCCCTGCCGGATGTAACTCGTAGAGGAGGTGATGCCGACTCAAAAGACGAATAAAATGCATTATGGAAAACAATCTGCAAATGATGTGAAAATCACAATCTAAAAGGAGAAACACATGAAAAAACTGTACTCACTGGTAATCGGAATCGCGTTGCTCATCACTGCTGCAACCACTGCTTCAGCGTTTGACAACCTGACTCCCGTGCAAGCCTACGATGCTGTTGTTAACAATGGTGCCTATATTCTCGACGTCCGTACGGATGCAGAATTTATCTGGGTAGGTCATCCTAATGTTATTAATGTTTTAAACATTTCTTATAAGATTGAGAACAAGGACACACTTATCACAAACCCATCCTTCATTTCCGATATAGATGAGATTTTCGGCGCAGTTAAGGACACCCACATCATCACCATGTGCCGTTCCGGACAGAGAAGTGTTGAGGCTGCCCTTGCTCTTGAGGCAGCAGGCTACACCAATGTCTCCAACATGGTCGATGGTTTTGAAGGCGGCAAAAAAGACCAGTATGGATACCGCACGATTAACGGCTGGAAGAACTCCGGTCTGCCAGGCCATACCTCAAGCGTCGGCGCAGACGACTATTATAGCGACTAATTTTTAACTCAAACAAGGCAGGGTCAACTGTGGCCCTGCCTTGTTTATCACGTTTACCTGCGGAATCGCCGATCCAGGTGCCTGAGGGGATGCGGTAAGGCGCTTCGGCGCTGACATGGCAACCTCCATGGCCGCGATCAAGCGGGAAGAGCTTCAGAAATCCCATCCTTGCTTACCCCTCGCAGCTGAATGGTCACCAAAGTAACCACTTACGAGTATGCCTGCTGAATGCCCCGCACCGCATCTTGAGGCGGGATGAAAGCAGGCTATTCCAATTAATGATCTTCCTTGCTCGCTGAGAAGGCCCCGTCCCAGGGGACGGGGTGTTTGACAAACTCCCTCAAATATCTTTGCAGGGGATTATGGAAAAGTTCAGATACATACGCGGCGTTAAGGAGTAATGGACCATTATGCACGGGCATACGCGACATTTGGCAGGATACGAGGCTACAGGAGGTATCAGAAGATGCTTTCAAGCCTCAGGAGATTTGGCATGGATGAAGTTGCCCGGCAGCGGCTGCGGATCATGGAGTTTTATGATAGGTACGGGGAGAAGGCCGCAAAGGAAGCCTTTGGAGCAGACAGGAAAGTGATCAGCCGGTGGAGGCAGAAGCTCAATCGGCATGAGGGCGCCCTTGAAGGGCTGGTGCCTGAGTCCACGAGACCCAGGCGGACAAGGACGATGACCGTAGCCGTGGATATGGTCCAGTTCATCAGGCGGATGCGGCAAAAGTATCCCAAATTGGGCAAGGAGAAGATTAAACCTCTTTTGGATGAATACTGTCAGGAGAAGGGACTGAAGAGTATCTCGGAGTCCGCCATAGGAAAGGTCATCAAACGGCATAAGCTCTTCTTCCAGAAGGCGGGAAGGGTTTACCATGATCCCGGCATCAAACGACGGCCCACACAGAAGCGCCTCAGGGTAAAACGATCTCCCCGTCACGAGGATTTCGGCCATCTCATATCAGATACGGTGGAGCGGGCAACCGATGGGGTAAAGGACTACTTTTACAATGCCATTGATGCAAAGCTGAAGTTTGCACTGACGCTCAACCATAAGCGGTCAACCAGCAGGAACATGAAGGACTTCTACGAGCGGTTCCGCGCCCTGTATCCTCATTGAGATCAAAGACCGGCAGACGGACAACGGCTGAGAGAATCCCGGGGCATTTGATAAGGCACTCGGAAAAGCCGATATCCCGCATCTGTTTATCTGTCCGAGGTGTCCTAAGATCAACAGCATTATCGAACGCTGTAACAGAACACTCCAGGAGGAGTTCATCGATAACCACCTGGATATAATCCATGATAAACCCCTCTTTCACC
>JAOUFP010000413.1 GCA_029858145.1 Nitrospirota bacterium
GGGGTCTATGCCGTCAGGGTCATTCGGCTTCTCGGAAGACTACCGCTTCACCGTCGAGGCCTTCGAAGAATATCTGAAGCATTTGGCTCCGGAGGGCATGCTCTCAGTGAACCTCTTTATCATCCCTCCGCCGAGGACGGAACTACGGCTGCTGGCAACTATAGCCGGGGCCGCGACGAAGATCGGGATAAAGGACTTCACCGGGCATATCGCCTCGATCAGAAGCTGGGACACGATAACGATCCTCTTCAAAAAGACCCCCTTTCCAAAAAGAGAGATCGAAGAGATAAAGGCGTTTGCGCGTGACAGAAGATTTGATATGCTCTATTACCCGGGCATTACTGAAAAAGAGACAAATCTCTTTATAAAAACGCCCTCCAATGACCTCTTTCACGCCTTCATGAAAATTATATTTCCGGAGACGCGGGAGGATTTCATGCGAGATTACCTCTTCGACATCGGCCCTGTTTATGACGAAAACCCCTTCTTCCATTACTACCTGAAGTTCGAAAACATCCGAGAAATTTACCGGCTGATCGGCGAGAAATGGCAGTACTTCATGGAAGAGGGATATCTGCTTCCGATGATATTCATTCAGGTCCTTTTTTTGAGCGTCATTCTCCTGCTTCTTCCCCTGATACGAGGCAGGATGAAAAAAGATCGCGGCCTCGCGATAGATCAGGGCCTTTTTTTGTCTTTGGCATACTTCGCGTTCCTTGGAACAGGCTTTATGTTTATCGAGATATCCTTCATCCAGAAGATGATCCTCGCTCTTGAAAACCCGCCTTATGCCGCAGCAGCCGTTCTCTCTTCGATTCTCATAAGCTCAGGGATCGGGAGCCTGTTGAGTCAGCATCTGAAGCTGTTCAGGAAACCTTCCGTCATTCTTTTTCTCTCGTTGACGGTTCTCACATACAGCCTCTTTCTCCCGCTCGCCATAGACAAGATAGCTCCTTTTCCACTGCAGACAAAGATTCTCATCGTCTTCTTCATGCTTATGCCTGCCGGCATTCTCATGGGCGTGCCTTTCCCGCTCGGTATTTCATTTCTCGGCAGGATCAGACCGGATGTGATCCCCTGGGCCTTGGCGGTAAACGGCTGTTTTTCAGTCCTCTCCCCTATTCTCGCGGTTATGCTCGCTATTACAGCCGGTTTCAAAATCGTCATCCTTGTTGGAATGACGCTGTACATATTGGCCTTTTGTTCATTTTACTGGATGAGGCTGAAGGCGGTTTGACAAGAAGCGCATTTTAAAAATGAGCCAGGCTATCCCCGCCCAGTACACTCCTCAGTAAACCCTAATGTTGCATACAAAGTTTTTGCTGTCATTCCGGCTCGTCCGGAATCTTTCCGGAAAAGAAGGATTCCCGACGCGCTTCGCTTGCAGGAATGACATAAAACAGGCGTTCACGTCAGATGCATTGCCCCTCACTACAAATCTGACCTCCGCTTTAAACGGAACTTATTGACTTTCCTCTGCATTCTCTGTGCCCCTGCGGCGAAGTCTTTTTTCAGATCTATTTCTTTCTTTTTGTCACCTCACCGGTCATAGGCACAAATGCGACTCCTCCCATCTGCTCGATCTCCAGTTCTCCCATCTTTTTTGTCGCAAGGGTGAGCGTCTGGAAATAGACGGTGCTTCCGAGAGGGATGATAAGTCTGCCCCCTTCCTTCAGCTGCTTTATCAGCGGAGGAGGTATATGATTGGCCGAAGCTGTCACAATAATCGCGTCGAAGGGAGCATGCTCCTCCCATCCGTAATATCCGTCGGCATGTTTCACCTCAATATTTTTGTATCCCAGCTTCTTCAGCAATGTTTCTGATTTTCCGGCAAGCTTCTTCCTGATCTCGATCGTGTACACTTCTGAGGCAATCTCAGCCAGCACTGCCGCCTGATAACCTGAGCCGGTGCCGATCTCAAGCACCCTGTCAGTGGGTTTGAGCTTCAGCGCCTCTGTCATAAGCGCCACGACATAGGGCTGAGATATGGTCTGGTCTTCGCCGATAGGCAGCGGATGATCCGCATAGGCCCTCTTCATGAATACTTTGTCTACAAAGAGATGTCTCTCGATTTTGGACATCGCATCAATTACTCTTCTGTCACTTACGCCCCTTCCCCTGATATCAGATTCGATCATTTCCTGACGTTTCAGTTTGAATTCATCCGTCGCGGATGAACCTGTCACAGCAAAGAGAAAGGACAGCATAACAAAAAATAACAGTGACACTATCGGGATTTCCCGTTTCCCTCGGGAGCTTTGCAGAACCGCGTCTTTTTTATAGGCAAAGAATTTCATAGACATACATTAGGTATCAAAGAAATACCGGCACTCTTACTTCTGACGATCTTAGCTCCAAGTTATCAAAAGCAATTTTGGTTGTCAAGGAAAGTCAGAGAAGGTCCTCAATGATAAAAACAGTTAGTTCCGTATATTTGCTGAATTTAAAGTTGCCAATTATTCTGAGGTATTGTGCGCAGCAGGATGATGCTAATCTGCACCGACAAGTCAACACGTATCAGGAATCGTAACAAATGCTGATTTATGAGGGCAAAACTGAACCACCGCGCAGCGCTTTAGTTCTTCTACAGAAACTCCATTCGATTCATTCCACTCTCCACAGTACATCTCCTTAGTGCATTTACATCATCTGCCCGAAAAAGTATGGCCGAACATACCTCAGGTGCATCCTTCAGCAACCCGGCCATCTTCTTTAAGACCCCCCGATTTCCGTCCCCTTCTATCAATCGGTTTAGTTTTGCAGAGATAGCAATGTGTCAGCCCATTAGCCGCCCATTGCTCTTAATCTTCAATAAATCGGACAATCCCATTTACCTACTTCTT
>JAOUFP010000414.1 GCA_029858145.1 Nitrospirota bacterium
CGAGAACCACCCCATCTTTTCGCCACGCTCGTTGTGAAAGAGTTCCGAGACGAGGGCCATGGCTACAGGGATAAATATGGCGGTAGCAAATCCGTGGAAAAACCTGACCAGGGCCAGTTGCCAGATATGGGTTACAAAGAGATAGAAAAACGGAGCAGTAGCGAAAATCCCCGCTGAGAACAACAGCATCCTTCTCCTTCCGAGTCTGTCCGAGAGTATTCCGGCCGGCACGCTGAATACCACTCCCGTGAATGCAGATACTGCTGCTACAAAACCGACGCCTGACGGGTCTGCTCCCAGATGGGCGGCGAAGAAGGGAAGTACAGGGCTTTTCGAAAGGGTGGAACTGAAAATCGCGAAGAGCCCCGTCGCGCAGAGCAGTAAAAAAGGGCTACCCCTCATTTCTTCCGATCAGCTCCTGTATTTCCCTGTGGTATCCGAGATATCGGTTGAGTGTTGTTTCATTTTTGCTGTACTTTTCCCATGTTCTGAGTATCTCCTCGAATCTCTTTTCAGCTTCAGCCTCATCATGGATGACAACAATGCCGTCGGTAATGATGTCCACGAGCCTGTCGGCATAAATCACGATCTTCTCCTCAAGGGTCTTCAGTGCATAGTCCTTTACCGGCAGGCCGAGTTCACTAGCCTCATTTTCAGTGAGACCTCCGCGTATATGCTTTTCCATGATATCTGTTACAGACTGAGGGAGACCGAGTTTTTTCCCCATCTCCGCACCGATCTTCCCGTGATCTATCTCATGCGTCTTCGCCTTGCCGAGGTCGTGGAACAATGCGCCCCTGCCAACAAGCTCCTGGTCGATGCCACTGTCGCCGATACGCCGCGCGATCTCGAGCGCCTTCCCGGCAACCTTTAGGCAGTGCCGCGTGTCACTTTCATTGACACCGGCGCTTCTGAGCAGATCAATGTCGGATTTTAAAATCGTATAGTTCATGACACTCCTCCTTTACCGCACCCCGAAGTACGAAAGCATTCCCTTCAGAGACTTTTAGACGCATAGAGCATCTCGAATACCGCTATTCCGCGATCGAGGATGTCCCTGTCGTCTTTCGCCGTTTTTCGTATGCCTGTCAGAATATCCTCCAGTCCCTTTGCCTCCGCGGCGCCGTATTTTTCGTCTTTCAGATCAAGGTCATGAACGATCTCCGCGATCTTTTTGAGGGGCTTATCCTTCAGACCGAAGCTCCTGATAAGAACCTCAAAGGTGCACAGGTCCCCGGTATGGGTGAATTCACCTCCCCTCACATCAAAGGCGACAGAGTTTTTGGCGACAATCTCGATATCCTTTTCATCAGCAAAGTCAAATGTTGCATCCTTATCAATAAATTTCCTGATAAGCCATGCTGAGGCCATCCTGTCTATAAACGGTTTTTTCCTCGTGACCCAGATCTTTCCCTGATACTCCTCAACCTTCCTCGAAACTATTGCCGCAGGTCTTTCCTTTTCTTCTTCTGCCCCCGAAAGCCTCTTGATCTCAGCTTCTGTTCGCCTGATCCTCTCCGCTAATGTCTCGCCCTCTCTTGAGAAGAAAAAGTCGGTCCTCTTTACATGCTCAAAGTCCTTCCAGAGTCTGGCAATCTGATCTGATATGCCCTTGATGTTCTGGGTTTTTCCACCCTTTTGAGTGCTCCCCAGCTTTCTTTCGAGGTCCTCAAGGCTCTTCGCTATGGCCTTATAGTCATCTGCCCTCTGCCGGTTAAAGAGAGCAACGATTTCAGAGTCCTTCATGGTATCGACCTTTTCAATCTTCACAAACGCGGCTTCTCCCTTCATGGCAGCAACCTCGGAAACAAGCCATTGAAGGAATTCATAATGCTCGTCATTGAACGGCAGTATGTATACCGCTCCCTTCATTTGTATCGCCCCTGCCCTCATGAGTTTTCTCCAGACCTTCATCCGGCTGCTCACCGGCTTTGAGGGAACGGTATAGAAGAAGAGCAGCCAGCCCTGAGCGGCTTCAGTCTCTTTCCCGGAAACGGTCTTCATGTCCTTCCATAACCCTGATTTCTAACTGCCCGCACTGAGTAAATCCTGAAGATGCTGAGTATGGTCATCACTGACATTGGAACCACCCCTGCATCTCGTGCTGCTGCCATTTTTGTTGATATAGGTGATGGCGGTTTTGAACTCTCCTGCCTCGGCAAACGCTGTCGCCATAAAGTCATCCTCCAGCGCCTGGCTGACTTTTTCTAAATACTCGCTTGCTGATTTGATTTCCCTGTCTTCCGCAAAGGTTATATCTGTAAAAAGCTCTTCCATTCTTTTCGCTAACTTTGTCATGGCAACCTCCTTTTTTAAAGGCTCCGCTTTGTTTTGTTACTATTGTTCTTACTGTAACATCTGTTACATCATCAGTCAAGTGCATTTTTTACCCTTGAACCCTTTTCTCATAGAGGCTATCGGCTTATTTTTTGTGATACGGAAATTCTCAATCAGGCAAAAACGGCAACGAAGGCTTGGGATGAGTGCGAATTGTTTACGAAACAGCCCGATTTTTAACCATTTTCCGAAACCAACGAAAAAAAGGGTTTCAAGAGGCTGTAACCCCTTGAAACCCTTATGTTTTAAGTGGAGCCGGGAAGCGGATTTGAACCGCCGACCTGCTGATTACGAAAATAAAAAATAGGGTTTTTGCAGGAGCCCGTAACTACTCAAAAAACCCTTATTTAAAAAGAAGTTATGGACAAAACAATTACCCTGTAATTTTCCCAATTTTACCCTTTTTCCCTCCTGAATTATGACAGTTTTATGACAGCCTGCTGCTGACTATGCGTAAACAGGTCGTCAAAATGAACTAAAAAAGATGCCTGAAACA
>JAOUFP010000053.1 GCA_029858145.1 Nitrospirota bacterium
CAGATTTGGATTGAACTCCAGCGCCTTATCCCATTCCTCAAAAGCAAGGCCCGTCAGACCCGCCATATAATAGCTCAGGCCGAGCTGCACCCAGGCAGGCCCATAGTTGGGATTGATCACCTTGGCCTTCACAAAATGCACAATCGCCTCTTCTGTCTGGCCCTTGTTTCTCAGCGCAATGCCGAGCTTTGTATGGACATCTGCCAGTTTCGGATGAAGCCTTACCGCCTTCCTGTATTCTTCGATCGCCTGATCATTCATATTGAATTCAAGATAGATATTCCCGACCCGGTAATGCTCATTCGCAAGCTTTCCCGCTATGAAGGGATCGAGCGCATTGGGGTCAGGGTGGGCTATCTGAGCGGCCATCGAGAAGACTTCCTGCGCCTTGCTGAACTCCCCAAGATCATTGTAGGTCACCGCAAGATTCAGTGATGCCTCGGTATATCTCGGATTGAGTTCTAGTGCCTTCTCGAAATGAACGGCAGCTTCACGGAGATTGCCGTTGAGGTTCTCTATTATCCCCAGTTTGTTATGAACATCTGCGTATCTCGGATTGAGCGCTAATACGTCTTTCAAAAGAGGTTCTGCCTCGGAGAGCTTTCCCTCTTCGAAAAGTTTTTTACCAAGTTCGTAAAGCTCTTGTAATGGCTGATTTACCATAGCTCTAAAATTATAGGGAGTGCGTTGAATTTTTGTCAACAATGCGAAGAAGGCCATGCGGCATCTACTGACCTGATCCAGTCAGCCGAAAAATTCATGCTCGTCCTGATTAGGTAAAGTTTACATAGAACAGGTAAATTTTACCTAATGGTGATGATCCTGATACAGCTCGCTCCAATTTTATTCTTAAAAATCAAAGTGATACACATTAAATCCTGGCTGGCATAACGCTTGCACTATATCAGTAGTGATACGTCAGAAATAAAACTGTATTTCCCTTGGACAATACAGATATTGTTTCAGAAATATTGAGGCGTAGGAGGCAGCATCGGGGGAGTGCCTTTTCCATGTGTACCGCAAAGATCGTATATGTGGTATACACTTGTGACGGGGCAAATGAGGTGAGCGAAGAGAAGGACGTTCTGATTCAGGCAGAGGGCTGGAGGGTCCTTTGCCCTATCGCTTTCAAAGTCCTCCTCTTCTTCCTCGTTTTTCCCACTGCTGAAAGAAAACAGCGTGTGCAGGTTTCCACTTTCAAATAATTATTTCTGGGACATGCCAGCCGGAAACTCCGTGGACCTGAAGGTTGAAAACGAAACCATTCAAAAAACCACAAAATGCCCTTCTGCGTTCAAATGTTTAAGTGATAAAAACTTCCCCCTCTGCGCGCCTGAAAGTTCTATCCCGGGATATGGCTTGTTCGTTCATCCTGCTGAGATAAACTCATGCAATTATAAAATGTCATTCGGCAATGGCTTTATCTGCACCTGTCCTACACGATATGAAATCTTCTCCCGCTACAAGCGATAAGAGTTCCCGGCATTTGCCTGCACCGAAACCCTGATTTCAGAGAAAGCGCTGTCGTATCGAAAGTCGAGCATTCAACGGCATTTTCTTTCCTCCGCGTCATGCCCCCCAAAAAGCAACTCTGTCAAAAGACGGGATGTGAGCGGAAAAAGCTTTCACAGCGGCAGCATCACCCCTTCACTGTCTTCAGGCGAAACGTCCTGTCCGCATATTCGTCATGCTTCTTTATCAGGAGCCATTCCTTCTCTTTCCCCGACATCCTCGCAAGGGCAAAGACTCCTTTCAGTTTTTTGCCCCTGAAGACCACCTCCAGCTTCCCTGCGCCGATACTCCCGGCCTTCAGTGCATAGGTGCCGCTGTCCCAGACGAAGACCTCTCCTGCCCCGTACATGCCTTCCGGTATCGTACCTTCGAAGCCGGCGCAGGCGAGGTCATGGTCATTCACCATCACGGCGAGCCTTTTGTCGGCGGGGTTCATGGAAGGACCTTTTGGCACCGCCCAGGACTTGAGCACGCCTTCCATCTCAAGCCTCAGGTCAAAGTGCAGCCTTTTTGCGTGATGTTCATGCACAACGAATACCGGCATCTTACTTCCCGGTCTCGGGAAGATTCTTTAACCCGAAAGCTGCTTCTGCCGCGACAAAAAGACCGCCATGTGCGCAGAAAAAGCTTTCATCGCAGCACCTTTGTAAGTCATATGCTATCTGAAGAAACATCACTTTTTAATACCAACAGTCCGATTTCAACAGCAGCCAATTTCTGCATTATGAAAGGTTTTTATGCGTGTATGCCTGTCATAACCGACTGATAGCCGCATTTTCCGCGGTTACAGCTATACAATTATTTTACCTCTGCCCTCAGCCCTTTGCCTCCTCTTTTTTTATCTTGGAGAAGAGGAGTGTCATCATCCCCGCCATAAAAAGAATACCGCCGATGAGCGCCCAGACCGCCCCGGGTTCCCTGCACACTTCTACCATGGCAACCAGATAGGGCTGGAACCGGATGTTTTTTATAAATACCCCGTAGCCGTCCCGGAAGGAAGGGCTGTTCGGACGTATCCTGTCAACCCCCAAAGACACACCGCCCCTGAAATATTCGACATCAGCCGTCCAGTCCTTCATGTATCCCATAGGATCCATGTCAACATCGATCTTCCTGAAAAGTACGTCGCTGCCACCGGGCAGTCTGAGCACGGCGTTTTCATAGACTACCGCTGTACCTTTGAAGCTCCCGTAGCCGCTGACCATATGTGCGAGGAGTATGAAGAGAAAACCGATATGCGCCACCTGAGGAGATATGATAAGCATCCAGTGCCGCGCGCGCTTCTTCTTCACGACAGACTCGATGCTGCAGAGGAGCGTATTCGCCGTAAGAAGAGAGAGTACGCCGATCGCGGCCCAGAGCCACCAGGTTATACCCGGAGGCGTTTCAGCCATAAACCTGAAGAGCGGTTCCGTATGAAGCGCAAGAAACTCCTCATTCGCAGGCATAACCACAGCTCCATAGAAAAGAAGACAGAGGAGCGTCATGAGAAGCCATATCGCAGTCCTCAGTGACAGAAAAAACTGAAGTATTTTGACCGGGATGTTTGTATTTTCCAGCTCATTCCTCATCATACGTTACTCATGACAGCCTTTAAAAGGTATGAGAACTCTTCATAAGCAGACTCACACCGAGATAGGTGAACAGTACGACACCAAAGCCGGCAATCCCGAGCACTGCAGCAGGCCTGCCGGACCACCATTGCCTCAGCCTCGCATGGAGATAAAAGCTGTAGAAAAGCCAGAGGATCACGGTCCATACTTCCTTGGGGGTCCAGAGCCAGTACGTTCCCCAGGCGTAATAGGCCCAGATTCCGCCGAATATCATCGCAACCGAAAAGAGGAAATAGCCGACGAGAATCATCTTGTACTGGAGTATCTCGGTCTCTTCTTCCCCGCTGAGCAGGTACAGAACGCCGAGCACCGCGGCCAGTCCGAAGAGGGCGTAAGAAAAGAAAGAAAAGGCGACATGGACCTCGAACCAGAACGTCTTCAGTACCGGCGGCAGGGGAAAGCTGTGGGGTCTCGCAAGCATCGCAAGGAACATGAAACAGACGGTCACCGCCGTTACAGGATTCAGAAAACGCTGCCTGTTCTTCAGGCTGAAGGATACGGGAATACCGAAGAGCATGAACGAGAGAGAGAGGAAAAAGAGCGTATCATGAGGGCCTGTAAGGGGAAGCCTGCCGAGCTCTGTTCCGCGCGAGACCATATAGGCCAACTGGAGGAGAAAGCCTCCGTAGACAAAAGGCAACCGGTAATAGCCGAAGACATAGAGTGCGGCAGACAGGATGGCGATAAAGACCGGATTTATCGGCATAACAGGAATTCGGGTCTCACGGAAAAATCTTGCCCGGGTTGAGGATATTCTTCGGATCAAAGACCACCTTGATCTTCTTCATCAGCTCGATTTCAACGGGGCGTATTTCCATCGTGATATACTCCTTTTTGGTCAGTCCCACGCCGTGTTCCCCGGAGATGGTGCCGCCCAGCTCAAGGGTCGCCCGGAATATGTCCCCGACGAGTTTCGAGGCCTTTTCATATTCTTCGTTATTGTTTCTGTCGACCATCAGATTCACATGGATATTGCCGTCACCTGCATGCCCGAAATTCACGATCCTGATCCCGGTGCTTTCGGCTAATCCCCTCAAAATCCTGAGCATTTCAGGAAGTCTGCTCCTGGGGACAACAATATCCTCGTTTATCTTGGTAGGACTGATATGA
The DNA here is from genome assembly GCA_029858145.1 of Nitrospirota bacterium. Classification (GTDB taxonomy): domain Bacteria; phylum Nitrospirota; class Thermodesulfovibrionia; order Thermodesulfovibrionales; family UBA6898; genus JAOUFP01. The sequence continues at coordinate 4,236 of JAOUFP010000053.1, forward strand.
AAGAGTGCCGGAGATACCGCACGGCGTGCCTCCCAGAGCTTTTCCCTCGCGCGCTCGTTCTGGGCCATGACCACTTCCCCGTCGAGGTCGCCGCATATCCCTGATATCTTCTCGGCATCCCTGGTGATCACCGAGGGGGCGCCGTCAAGTTCAATCAGGAGCAGGGCGTCGACATCATCGGGAAGGCCGATTGGCTTGTAGTTCTCCACCGCCTTTATCGTCTCTCTGTCGAGGAATTCCAGCGTCCTCGGGATAATACCCTCTGCAATGATCCGGGCAACCGCAGCGCCTGATTGCTCAAGTTCTCTGAAGAGTACCAACAGCGTAATGACTTCCTGGGGAAGGGGAAGGAGCTTAAGCCGTATCTTCGTTATGACGGCAAGCGTCCCTTCAGAGCCGACCAGGAGCCCCGTGAGGTCGTATCCGACAACCCCCTTTGCTGTCTTTACCCCGGTCTGTATCAGCCGTCCGTCAGGAAGGACCGCTTCCAGCCCCAATACATAATCTTTTGTAACGCCGTATTTCACCGCCCTTGCACCCCCGGCATTTTCAGCAACGTTCCCCCCGATGGTACAGAAGTTCATGCTCGCCGGATCAGGCGGATAAAAAAGCTTATGGCGCTCGAGTTCCCTCTGGAGTTTTCCGTTGAGAACCCCGGGCTCCACGAGCACGGTAAGGTTCTGCTCGTCGAGCTCGATTATCCTGTTCATCTTTTCCGTACTCAGGATAATTGCGCCCCGTGCGGGAACAGAGCCGCCGGTCATGCCGGTACCGGCTCCGCGGGGTATAACGGGGATACCGTTTGCGAAGGCGTATTTCATGACTTTTATGACATCAGAAGTGTCATGCGGCCATGCAACCGCGGCAGGGGGGGCCTCAAGCCCTGAGGCATCGAATCCATAACATAAGAGATCCTCAGGATGAGTCGAGGTCTTACCGGGCAAGAGTTCTGATAAATTATCCATTTTCCAAAAAAAATATTCCGTCCCCTAAGGGATCTTTTCCGTTTCTGCGAGAGGCTCCCGAAGATCACCGCCGCACACAATACAGGCGCAGGCTTCGGCACGACCCTCACTTGAATTGGCCAACGGGAGTCGGTTTCCCGTCAGCTTAGCATGAAACCTTCCGTCTCCCGACTTTCGTCTCCTCTAGACTCCGACCTCTGCGAGCTGCATAGAGATCACCTTGGTAACACCGGCCTCCTCCATCGTAACACCGTAGAGATGCTGGGCAACACCCATCGTGGTCCTGTTGTGCGTGACAACAATAAACTGGGTTTCCTTCGACAGCGCTTCGATCATCTTCGAATACCGCTCGGTATTGGATTCATCGAGCGGCGCGTCGGCTTCATCGAGTATGCAGAGGGGGGTCGGCTTGATTAGGAAGCTGGCAAATTGCAGTGAAAGCGCGGTAAGGGCCTTTTCTCCTCCGGAAAGCAGGTGCAGGTTCTGGAGTTTCTTTCCGGGGGGCTGCGCGATGATGTCAATACCGGTCTCGAGGATGTTGTGCTCGTCAGTCAGGACAAGCTCCGCCCTTCCTCCACCGAAGAGGGTCACGAAAACCTCGGCAAACTTCAGTTTCAGCGCCTCGAACGCCTCTCTGAGCTTTTTCTTCGTTGTCTGATTGATCTTTGCTATGGCCTCTTCAAGCTCCGCGATCGACTTATTGAGATCTTCCTGCTGTTTTGTCATAAAATCGTACCGCGTCTTCAGTTCCTCATATTCTTCGAGTGTCCCGAGGTTCACCGGCCCCATCTCCTGTATCTTGCTCCTCAGTTCAACAAGCCTTTCCTCATCCTGCGGCGTCACCTCCGCAAGTTCAAGGGACTCGATTTCGATCCCATAGTTATTCCTGACATTTTCGATAAGGTTTTCGATCCTCATTTTATGTTCAGCCTTAAGGACATCAAGCTCTGACAGCCTTGCCGTCATCTGCGCGTGCTGCTGCCTTGATCTCCTCAGCTCCTGCTCGACAATGAGCAAATCCTCGTTTTCTTTCTCGATCTCGTCCTTCTTCTGAGAAATATCCTGTCGTACGAGGTCCGCGTCGGCAACAAGCCTTCGCAACTTGTCTTCCTGCGTTGATATGCCTGCCCTGCGCTGGGAAACTCGCGCAAGGACCGATTCAATCTCGGTCCGGAGGCTTTCCCTCCGCTGCCCTAATTCTGCGAGAAATTTTATTGCCGATTCCATCTCGTTCCTGACCGCTTCAAGCCGTTCCCTGTTAGATGCGGCCTCAAGCCTCAGGTCTGTGACTTCGGAACGGTATCCCTCTATTTCGGATTTCTTCTGGGCGATGCTTTCCTGGAGGCTGAGCAGCTCGGTCTCCATATCGGTTTTCCTCGCCTCAATCGCTTTTCCCTGTTCTTCCGTCTTCATAATGGCCGCCGTAACAGCTTCCTTCTCCCGGCCAATCTCCTCGAGCTCAATCGAAAGATAGGAGAGTTTTCTGCTCATCCTTTCCTTGTCTTCCATATATTTCTCCACCGTGAGCTTCGCGAGTGAAATCTCCTTCTCAAATGCGTGAATTGACGCGTCGACACTCCTGATCGCCTCTTCTTTTTCGAGGCTGACATCCTGCATGGTCCGCATCTTGTCTGCTGTCTGTTCTATAAAAGCCTTCTTTTCCGCGATCTGGTCTTCCAGTTCCCGTATCTCCCGCTTCCTCCGGAAAATACCCTTCTCTCCGCCTATAACGACAGCACCGGACTGTTCCACCACCTCTCCGGTCATGGTCGCGAAACTGTAGCTCCCCGCTGCAGACTTCAGGTCAAAGGCAGACTTCAGGTCTCTGACAATCAGGACGCTCCCCAGCAGGTTTTCAGCGACCTGCGCGTAACCTTCTTTTGGTTTCACAAAGTTGAGCGCCCTGCCGATGACTCCGTCAGGAACAGTGCCGCCCGGAACCGAGGGCAGCGGGGACGCGGTAATGAATGCCGTCTTGTCAACGCTCTTTCCCCTCAGCGCGGATATGGCCTGCTCTATATCATCAAGGGATTCGAGAATAAATGATTCAGCCTTCTCAGAAAGCGCGCTTTCGATGGCTTTTTCATAGTCCGCCGCAACATCGAACACATCCGAAACTGAAGAGATCAGCCTGATACTGGCGTTCTCCCTGATCAATTCTTTTGTAGGCTGATCGAAAACGATTTCCTTCAGGGAATCCATGCGCGATGTGCAGGATGCGAGTTCCTCCCGTGCCTCGGCGAGCATGCGGGCGAGTTCCCCGATCCCCGCCTTTGTTGCCGTGAGTTCCTCGGTCAGAATTTCCTTCTTTTCCTTCATCAGAAGCGTCTCGCTGTTTCTTCCGTGAATCTCGGCTTCGACCGTGCTTATCGCGGTCTCGATCTCTTCGAGCATTCTCCGGGAATCGCCGGATTCCCTCACTGAGGTGTCCTCTCTCCGGTAGAGGGATTCAAGAAGGGACTCCTGCCTGCTCATTTCATTTCTCAGCTTGCTGATCTCATCAGAAACCCTGAAGATTTCCCGCCTTTTATCTTCTATCAGTTCTTCCTTGTCTGAAAGCGATTCTTCGATGGATCTGAGGTTTTCGGTCTTCTCCTTCAGTCTCTCCGCAAGAGCCTCCATCTCCTCGGATATCCGGGAGCTGTTCAACTGCAACTCCTCGTATTTGGCGGAGAGGTCAATGCTTCTCTGGTCCATGTCTTCTCCCTGATGCAGGAGTTTCTCATGGTACTCATCGAGGTTGCTGATATCATTCCTTGCCACCGCTATCTCGCGTTCTATATCGGCGATTTCGCGCTCCATCAGCTGGAAGGTGTTCTGCACCGCCTCAAGGGCCTTCTCTTTTTCGAGGAGTGAGACGCGCCTTGTCTCCGTTCTGTTTTCTATCTCTGTTATCCCGGCGCTTGCAACCGCCTCGTTCTCCTTGAGCAAAGTATACTCTTCCGTGATCAGACTGAAAGATTCCTTTATCTGCTGGTATTCCCGTCTCGCGATCTTCAGTTCTATCGCGTGCATCTCTGATGAGAGTTTCTTGTAGCGCTCGGCTTTTTTGGCGAGTCTGTCGAGTATGTTTATCTGCTTCCTGACTTCGGCGATGATGTCATTTATCCTGAGAAGGTTCAGACGGGAAGATTCGAGTTTTGAAAGGGCCTCAGCCTTTCTGACCTTATATTTCATGACCCCCGCGACTTCTTCAATGATAAACCGCCGCTCAAGGGGCTTTGAATTGAGGATTTCTCCGATTCTCCCCTGCTCAAGGATGGAATAACTCTTGAAATCCAGCCCGGTATCGAGAAAAACATCCTTGATATCCTTCAGCCTGCAGGTGCTCTTATTGATCATATATTCACTTTCACCGGAGCGGTACAGCCTTCTGGTTACCGTCACATGATCACTTTGTCCCTGTCCGTTATTCGCGCCGGCACCGTTCATGCCGGAAACCACCAGGGTCACTTCCGCCATCCCCTTCGGCTTTTTCGTGACAGAGCCGTTGAAGATGACCTCTTCCATCTTTTCACCCCTGAGGCTCTTGGCGCTCTGCTCCCCCAGCACCCACCTGAAGGCGTCCACGATGTTGCTCTTGCCGCAGCCGTTCGGACCGACAATACAGGTTATCCCGGGATGGAGGGCAAACGTAGTTTTATCCGCAAATGACTTGAAACCTATGAGTTCGATTTTTTCGATGCGCATTTTAAAAGAGATGAATACTTATTTTTTTTGAGGTTTTAGTATACCCTATCTCAAATTTTACTGACAAGGGTTTCGAATAAAAAAATGGCTCCATGTTATTCCTGCTTCAGTGCGTATGCGGAACAGTTGTCATCGGCACGCAACCGCTTCATCCCTCATAAAAAAAGGACTCCCGAAAGAGTCCTCTTTTCTAACACTTTTTATTGTGCCTGCCCGGGCCCTTTTTAGGAGCCGCTCAGGTCGAAACACCAAGCCTCGGCAAAACCACCGCCTGCAAAACTATCCAGACGGCAATGATAGCGAGTCCGATGAGTACATCGCTCATTATGCCTTTTCTTTCTTCTCTGATTTCTCTTCTTTCTTTTCTTTCCCTTTGGCCTTCTTTATCTTTTCATAATCTATGAATTCAAGCACAGCCATGGGGGCTGAGTCCTTCAGCCTGTTTCTTGTCTGGACGAGCCTGAGGTAGCCTCCGTTTCTTCCGACAAACCGGGGAGCTATTTCATTGAAAAGTTTCGATGCTACCGTCCTGTCCGTCACGTATGACAAGACCTGTCTCTTGGAATGCAGGTCGCCCTTTATTCCGAAGGTTATCATCCGTTCAGCAATCCTTTTTGTTTCTTTCGCCTTTGCAACAGTCGTTTCTATCCTCTGGTTATCAAGCAGGGCAGTAACGAGTCCGCGCAAAAGAGCCTTGCGCTGGTTTGCAGGCCTGCCGAATAATCTTCCATCAACTTTATGACGCATTATTGCTCATACCTCCAGTCTGTAAGGCTGTCTCTTTATCAATGTTATCAAGATCGACCTTCATGCCAAGGTGAAGTCCCATCCTCGCGAGTATCTCTTTTATCTCGTTGAGGGATTTCCTTCCGAAATTTTTCGTCTTGAGCATTTCCGGCTCTGTCTTCTGAACAAGTTCAGCTATAGTCTTAATATCTGCGTTCTTCAGGCAGTTATACGACCTCACGGAGAGTTCCAGTTCATCTACGGTCTTGAAGAGATTGGCATTGAGCGACCTGCTGTTGCCTTCTTCTCCCACCGTCACTGTCATCGGCTCATCCGCAACAACATCTTCATATTCTTCTTCAGCCACAAAAAGGTCCATATGCTCGATAAGAATGGAAGCTGTTTCGGAAAGCGCCTTTTCGGGGGTCATGCTCCCGTCGGTCCACAATTCCATGATCAGCCTGTCGTAATCGGTCGCTCTCCCGACCCTTGTCTTTTCCACCCAGAAATTGACCCTTTGCACAGGAGAAAAAACAGCGTCGACAGCGATCATGCCAACCGGCAGATCCTCTTTCGTAATCTCCGTTGTCTCATAGCCCTTGCCTTTTCTGATATACAATTCGGCATCGAACCTGGCATCCTTATCCAGGGTAGCGATAACCAACTCAGGGTTCAGCACTTCTATCGTGGAATCAGCCTGCAGATCTCCCGCAGTCACCACGCCCGGGCCCTTCACGCTGAAGTTAGCGATCTTATTGCCTTCCCCGTGAAATTTAATCCTCATCTTTTTCAGATTCAAAATAATATCAATAACATCTTCCTGAATCCCTTTTATAGACGCAAACTCATGCAACGCGCCCGAGATTTTTACCGCAGTCACCGCAGCGCCGTCCAGAGATGAAAGCAAAACTCTTCTCAATGCGTTCCCGATTGTTGTGCCAAAGCCGCGCTCCAAGGGCTCGACAACAACCTTTCCGTAAGTGCTGCTTAATGTCTCTTCATCAAACCTGATTTTCTCAGGTAATTGAAAGCCTTTTTTCTTTAGGTTCATAAGGCCTCCCATCTGCCTCAAATTTATACGTTATTAAATACTCTGTCGC
>JAOUFP010000415.1 GCA_029858145.1 Nitrospirota bacterium
CCTTACCTTCCCTGCAAGGATGGCCTTCATGGCGTCCTCTTCGGAGTTGAATACCATCGCCGTTCCCTCAAACCGCATCATCTGCGCGCTGACGGCGGATTGCTTCACGACAGCCCCTCCGGGAGCAATGTTGCCCCTCAGAATGGCGATACCACCTTCTTTGTGATGCGCCTTCTGCAGTGGCCTTATTACATCTTCATTGAATACTTCCGCCGCATCGGCTATCTGGAATACTGTTTTTCCGCTGACCGTCACGGTATTTTTTAATTTTGGCCTCAACCGTTTGAGTACCGCGGGGATCCCGCCGGCGTAATCCAGGTCTTCCATATAGTTCTGGCCGCCCGGCAGCATATTCACGATGTGAGGGGTCTTCTTCGCCAGCCTGTCAAAGGTCTCGAGCGGAAGTTTAATGCCTGCGTCGTTCGCGATCGCAGGGATATGGAGCACCGTATTAGTGGATCCTCCCAGTGCAAGGTCGGCCATGATCGCATTTTCGAACGCCTTGCTGTTCATAATCTTCCTCGGGGTGATATTCTTCTTTACCAGATCGACCACCCTCCTGCCGCTCTCGAACGCGATTCTCCTCTTCTTCGCAGAGACAGCAAGCGCGGTAGCACAGCCGTCCAGACTCATCCCGAGGGCCTCGGTTACACAGGCCATGGTGTTCGCGGTATACATGCCCTGACACGACCCTGCTCCGGGGCAGGCGCACATTTCAAGCGCATCCAGCTCCTCTTTTTTGATAAGCCCCTTTTTGAATTTTCCGACAGCCTCGAAGGTGTCACTCGTAAGATTGAGCCTCCTTCCCTTGTAATGCCCGGAGAACATCGGGCCCGCGGTCACCACAATGGAAGGGATATCCAGCCTCCCGGCGGCCATCAGCATGCCCGGTGTAATTTTATCGCAGTTTGTCAGAAGGACGAGTCCGTCGAGCTGGTGGGCCTCGGAAACGGTTTCAACCATGTCGGCGATCAGCTCCCTTGAAGCCAGGGAGTAGTGCATGCCGCTGTGCCCCATCGCTATCCCGTCGCAGATGCCCGGGATGCCGAAAAAGAAGGGATAGCCGCCCCCGGCATGGACCCCTTTTTCAATAAACCGCTCCAGGTCCCGCATGCCGATATGGCCGGGGATGAGGTCGGTAAAACTTGTAGCTACCCCGATAAACGGCTTTTCCATCTCCGACTTCGGGATTCCGGTGGCATAAAGAAGTGCCCGGTGCGGAAGACGCTCGAGGCCTTCTTTGATAATCTTGCTTCTCATGCAATAACCCCCTCATGTGTAAACGCAAAATAAGAACGGCATAAAGATAAGGCCGCAAAAAAAGTATATGCGTCAGGTTGCCGCTGCCGGCTGCCGGTTATTTCTTACGGGTTGGTTTGCCTGAAATCCCGTATCATTTCAGCCATCCTGTCTTTTTTCAGCAGTTTCTGCTTCTGCAATTTTTTTCTTTCCACCTCTTCTTCGGGAGTAAGATACACTTTTTTATCAATCTCTGTAAGCAGGTCATCAAGCTTGTGGTGTTCTTCGCTTACTTTTCTGAACTCTTCATTTTCTTCCAGCAGTTTTTCGATTATCTCTTGTTCTTTCAAAGCTTTCTCCTCCTATTTTTCCGTGATTTTCACCTTCATCTCTATTCTCTCGTTGGGATTGTCCCTCGTGTCTTTCGGCTGACTGACAATCTTGTCCGCAACCTCCATTCCTGACACCACCTCGCCGAACACCGTATACTGCCGGTCGAGAAAAGGGGCATCCGCAACGCAGATAAAGAATTGTGATCCGGCGCTGTCCGGGCTTGCAGCCCTTGCCATCGAAAGGATTCCTCTCTTGTGCGGCTTACTGTTAAATTCGGCCTTTATGGTATACCCCGGCCCTCCCATGCCATGAGTCGACTTGTCGGGATTTTTGGAATTGGGATCACCACCCTGGATCATAAACCCGGGGATGACGCGGTGGAATGTAGTACCGTCATAAAAGCCCTTTTTGGCGAGTTCGATAAAATTATTTACATGTCCCGGAGCTGCGTCAGGGAAAAACCTCAGCTCAATATTCCCGAATTTGGTTTCTATGACCGCCTTTGTCTCTGCCATCTTTTCTATCTCTCCTTTTGTAAATTTTTTTTCTTTGATTTCAGCCGATACAGTGTGAATACTTGATACGATACAAAAAAGTAAAAAAAAGATGCGGAATGTCTTCATAAAACTGTTCCTCCGCGCAAACGGTTAGATGTTTTCAGGGTATAGCTGTATAATATTACCTGTTTTCGTCAAGATTCCTCAATAATCTTTTCAGCGAGCATAAAAGAATTTTCAATACAGTCATTGACTCCGATTCCCCTGTAGGCATTTCCGGTCAGATACAGATTCTTATACTTCTGAAGTAACGCGTCGATATTCCTCAAGCGTTCGAGGTGGCCTACCGTATACTGCGGGATAGCCATTTCATGCCTGTACACTTTCGCGAAATCAGGCTCTGCTCTTATGTCCATGATATCCGCCAGTTCTCCTTTCACGAGATCAAGAAGCTTTGGCTCATTTTCCCGTGCGAGATCAGAAAAACGTGCTCCCCCGACCATGCTCCGCAGGAGCACGTACCCTTCAGGTGCCCTGTTCGGGAAGATGCTCGAATCGTAGAGCGTACCGAGGATTTTTCTCTTCTCCCTCGAGGGTATTAAAAAGCCGAAGGCGTCAACCGCCGTCCTGATCTTTTCCTTCCGGTACCCCAGACATACCACCGAGACAGCCGGATACGGAATTTCCGCGGCAAGATTCGACAGCCGCCTGTCCATATTCTTTACCATTTCGGCTACCGCATGGGCCGGGGAAGCCGAGA
>JAOUFP010000416.1 GCA_029858145.1 Nitrospirota bacterium
AACGGACAGGAGGCTATTGAAAGATTTGAGGCGGAAGATCCCGACCTTGTCACGCTTGATATACTCCTTCCGGATATTGACGGTATAAAGCTTTTGAGACAGATGAAGGAAAAGAAACCGAGACTGCCGATCATCATGTCAACAGCGTATGATTACCGGGATGATTTCGCTGTCTGGGCATCCGAAGCCTATATTGTAAAGTCATCGGATCTGACGGAGCTGAAGGCTACCATTAAGCAGTTGATGGAACAGGAATAAGGCGAGTGGTACTTAAATCTCTTCAGCCGGCATATGGCGGTTATACGATTGCCCGCGATGAAAAGGTTATTCTTATCAAGGGAGCGATACCCGGTGAAGTTGTGGAAGTAGCCATCGAGGAAAAAAAGAAGGATTACGCCATTGCAAGCGTTGTAAACGTCATCGAACCTTCAGAATACAGAATTGAACCGAGGTGTTCTGTTTTTGGCGTTTGCGGGGGATGCCAGCTCCAATTCGTATCCTATGAAAAGCAGCTGATGATGAAAGATGAAATAATCCTGGATTCTCTGAAAAGGCTGGCCGGTGTAGAAATCAATCTCGATGCCGCGCTTTCCGATTTGGCATGGAATTACCGGCACCGGGCTCAATTTAAAGTTTCACGGAACGGAGAGGCCGGCTTATTCAGGGAATCTTCAAGGGATATTGTTACATTTCAGAGTTGTCCTCTGATGAACCATGAGATTAATGCACTGCTTCAAAAAATCAAAGAAGGAGAAGTTGTCCAAAATCTCAGCGAAATACATATTGCGGTAGGTGATTCCGCAATAGTTTTTTTAAAGGGAAGGGAAATTGACAGGGCTTTGCCTGAAAAATACAGGGCAATCGGATTTGCCGGGGTGATGCTCGATGACGGTACCTGTGCCGGTGAGGCATATACTCATCTTGATCTCAACGGCATGAAGTATACTGTTGCTCCGAGGACTTTTTTTCAGGCGCACTGGAGTCTTAACCGGAAGGTAGTGGATTTTGTTATTCAACAACTTTTACCATTGGCCGGAAAACGGATACTCGATTTCTATGCAGGCGCGGGAAATTTCTCAATCCCTCTGGCTGCCCATGCTGATGAGGTTGTCGCTGTCGAAGAAAATTCCTTTGCTGTCGAAGATGGATTAAGAAACCGTGAACTGAATAGCGTGAAAAATTGCAAGTTTGTGAAGATATCAGCTGAGAAATACAAAATTAAAAAGAAATATGATATTTTTATTCTTGATCCGCCAAGACCCGGGCTAACGTCTGATATGGCAAACAGAATTTTAGAGAATCCTGCTGATACGGTTGTATATATATCCTGTAATCCTGCTACATTGGCAAGAGATCTTAAAAAGTTAAATGATAAATATGCGATAAAGTCAGTACGTCAGATCGATTTTTTCCCGAACACTTTTCATATTGAGACAATTGCTTTTCTGCAAATCCGGTAGGTGAAGGAATCCGCCCTGTCTCTGGGAGAAATAAGCAGCGCCATTATGGTATGTTATACATATTGGGAACTTCAGTTAACAAAGATACGAGTGATGTTTTCAGGGAAATAGTAATATTTCAGGACGAGATATCGAGAAAATCCCATAAAGTCCTTTTTTCTTTGGATGACTCCTGTTACAAGCGCTGTTGCAAAAACATTGTCGATTCCGTTCTTGAAGTCGCTCAGTCCGGTTTATCAAAACTGCATATAATTGCCGGCTGGGAAAATATACTGAAACTGGCGGTCTGGACGTCCGACAGACCGCTGCTTCACGAGGTCATATCGCTTATCAAAAAAACCGGGGTGAAAGAAGAGGAATTGAAACCTTTTTTAAAAAATTCCGACATAAACGATCTATTACCGTGGTTGTACTACAGCAACAGGTTTGATATTTTGAGGAAGATCTGCAGCGCAGCAAAGTCAAGAATTGAATCAAAAATCGACAGCCGGAAGGTACTTGTTTATTGCCACCTAGTTTCGGATGAAACAGGAAAAATAGTTGCAAGCAGTCTTTGAAAATGCTGATCTCTGCCCGGGATGGCAGAGAAAATGAGAAGACAGGTGAATTTCAACACTAAATAGAAGATCCTTTTTTTATTAATTTTATGGGGGAAGAGGGATGGCAAAGGCAAATGTTTTACTGGTTGAAGATGATCCGATTCAGGTTGAAGCAACAAAAGAGATATTGGAGAAAGCGGGTTACAATGTTGCATGCACGACGGACGGCATAAGTGCTATCAAACAGGTAAAAGCGAATAAACCTGATATTATTCTCCTTGATGTCATTCTCCCTGGTCTTGACGGGTATGAGGTGTGCAGATGGCTGAAGCTCGAAGAACAGACAAAAGGGATTCCTGTCATTATGCTCACCGTTAAAACGGAACTTTCGGACAAAATATCCGGACTTCATATCGGAGCCGACGATTACCTTCCAAAGCCATATAACGAACTCGAATTAAATGCGAGAATTTATGCTTCTTTGAGGACAAAGGCGTTGCAGGATGAACTCAAGTCAAAAAATGCACAGCTTGAAGAACTCCTTGCCAAGGTCGAGTATATGGCCATCACTGATGTCCTTACGGGACTGTTTAACAGACGAAGATTGCATCTTGATCTGGAAAAAGAATTCGAGAGGGCCAAAAGATACGAATCTCCATTCGCACTGATGTTGATGGACCTTGACCACTTCAAGAACATAAATGATACTTACGGCCATCTTGCGGGAGATATGGTTTTGCAGGATGTTGCCAAAATTATACAGAAAAACATTAGAGAGATTGATACCGCTGCCCGATACGGCGGCGAAGAATTTATTGTCCTGCTGCCA
>JAOUFP010000417.1 GCA_029858145.1 Nitrospirota bacterium
TCGAGGCGTTAAAAAAACAGAACGGCAGGATAAGTCTCGAACAGAGATTCCGGCTCGCAGCCCGGGCAATGAAATCCATCGGAGAATACCGGACCGCCATCGGCAGTTATTTTTCGGGACTGGACTTTGAGAAAGACGTCAGGCCTTTTTTAAATATAAAATAGAGTCTGTTTATGAATTGAGCAGGCTGTCATTCCCCGACTTGACCGGGGTCCAGTTTTCAAAGGAAGAAGTTCCCCGTCTCCAGGGGGACGGCGTCCGGGCAAGCCAGGGGGATGACAAAACCCGAGTTAATGGACAGTCTCTGAAAGGACAGGCTGAAGGGGAACTGTGAAAATAGCGTATTTTGACTGCTTTTCGGGTATCAGCGGGGATATGTGTCTTGGAGCCCTCGTCGATGCGGGAGTTTCTCTTCGAAAGCTGGAAAGTTGTCTGAGAACGCTGCCGGTCAAAGGGTATTCGCTCGCTGAAGAAAAGGTCAGACGGAACGGGATTGCGGCCACAAAAGTGGACGTGATTGTCAAACAGGGGAAGAGCGGACCAGGGGCGGTGATCAGACGCTGGAAGGACGTACGCGGGATAATCAGGGAATCAGCCCTTCCGGAGGAGATAAAAAAGAAGGGGCATGAAATCTTCAGGACCCTTTTTGAGGCGGAAGCCCGGGTGCACGCGGAACCTTTATCCCGAATTCACCTCCATGAGTTATCCTCCATTGATTGTCTTGTAGATGTCTTCGGAACGCTGACAGGCCTTTCACTGCTCGGCATCGATGCTGTCTATTCTTCACCTGTAAATCTGGGAGGAGGAGTTGTACAGACAGCCCACGGCATACTGCCTGTTCCGGCACCGGCCACGGCGGAGCTCCTGAAGAATGCCCGCGTGTATTCTTCGGACATCCCTTTTGAACTGACCACCCCCACAGGGGCTGCGATACTGAAAGCCCTCTCAAAGGGGTTCGGCGGCATGCCCTGTTTCCGATATGAAAAAGTTGGGGTCGGCGCCGGCAGCGGCGAAATCGAAAACAGGCCGAATGTGCTCCGCATCTTTGCCGGAGAAATGGACAGGGATTCCTCCTGGGATACCGTGACAGTCATAGAAACGAACATCGATGACATGAACCCCCAGATCTATGAATACCTCATCGACGAACTCTTCAGTAGAGGCGCGCTCGATGTCTGGCTGACGCAGGTGATCATGAAAAAGACGAGGCCGGCCGTTGTCCTGAGTGTTCTTTGCAACAGAGAAAAAAGAGATGATCTTGCCGCAGTCATCTTAAAGGAAACCACCTCTCTGGGGGTGCGTTATTTTGAGACGCAACGTGTGACGATGCAGAGGGAAGTCCAGACGGTCCCCTCAAAATACGGGACGGTCAGGGTGAAGACCGCGAGGCTGGGAAAGGTCCTGGTGAAAAGCGCCCCTGAATTTGAGGATTGCAGAAAGATTGCGAAGGAGACGTCTCTTCCTTTGCGGGAAATAATTGATGGAGCCCGCTCTTTAGCGGGAAAGAAAAAGAGATAAGAGCCGCACCTCGAAGAGATCACCAATCAAGACAGAGATCCTCCAGTAGGATATCTCTCAAAAAATGTCTATATATTCCTTCACGAGAGTCAGAAAAAGCGAGGTTCATGCCATCAGCCTGAGTGTTTTGCGGAAGCGTGCCAGGGACAGGGAAAACAGAATAGTCCCGATCAAAGCAAGTGCCGCGAACTGAGGCCAGACGACTGTAATGCCTGCTCCCCGAAACAGGATCGCCTGAGCGAACTTCACGAAGTGGGTGGTGGGGGCGGCCAGCATGAGGGCCTGAATGATGTCGGGCATGCCTTCGCGCGGGCCGCCCGAGACCACCTGAGAGCGCATGAGGCCGCCGGCTCCGGAGAGTATCTGCATCGGCAGCAGAACGATGAACAACAGCAGCCCGAACTGCGGCATCGAGCGCGCAACGGTGCCCAGATAGATGCCAAGGGAAGTGGAGGCGAACAGGTGCAGGGCGGTGCCCGCGAAGAACAGCGCCACCGGGCCTTTGACCGGTACCGACAGCAGGCCGCGCACGACGACGTTCAATGACAGGGCCGATGCCGCAAACACGATAAATGCCATGGCGCAGATCTTGCTGCTCATGATCTCAAAAGGCGTGACCGGCATGGCCAGGAGATGCTCCACAGTCCCGTGCTCGCGTTCGCGAATCAGCGCGGCGCCGGTGAGCACGACGGACAGCATGGTTATGGCGCTGATGATCTCCATGACCGCGCCGAACCAGGCCTTATTCAACTCAGGGTTAAATCGCGCCCGCAAAACCAGCTCGACCGGCAGCGCTGCTTTCGCCCGATACCCCTGTATAAATTCGTTCACTTCACCGGTAAGGATAGTCTGGATATAGCCGCTGCCGGTGAATCCCTGACTCATCCGTGTCGCATCCACGTTGAGCTGCAGTACAGGGCTGCGGCCGGCGAGTATGTCGCGCTGAAAGCCGGAGGGGATCTGGAGCGCGAACGTGTCGAGCCCGGCATCCATTCGCGCATCCATCTCAGCCGGTGTGATCAGTACAGGCGGCAGGAAGTATGGCGGATAGAAGGCGTCGATAATGCGCGCGGAGAGCGCAGACCGGTCCTCGTCGACGATGGCGATAGGCGCCTTGTGAAGCGTTTCGGGAATAGATGTTGCAGCGGTGTAAATGTTGAGCGTCAAAGCGTAAATGATCAGCACCACCATAATGGGATCACGGATGAGACTGCGCAGCTCCTTGACGCCCAGGTGGAGGATGTTACGCGCCGCCTGCATGGTCATCGCTCCTGCTTTCTGAGAAGCACCGCTCCGAGGC
>JAOUFP010000419.1 GCA_029858145.1 Nitrospirota bacterium
CGAGGCCGAGGGGGAAAAATGCGGGGGAATTATTATGCGGCTGTATTAAGCAAAGAACCGATAAGAGTCTGCTGGGATTTTAAAACCTCCTGCAGAGTTTTTATACCTGCGCCGGAAAGAGCTTCATTCCTGGAGAGGCTTGAGGTCTCCTCAGCGTAGTCGAGCCCCCTTATCTGCCCTTCAGCCGCGGCAAGATTTTCCCTGTTCACAGCGAGATTGCTGATAGTGCTATCGAGCCTGTTTCCCAAAGCGCCAATGTTTGCGCGGCTTTGAGACACCTGCCCTATCGCGCTATCAAGCGCGTTCATGGCGACCCTTGCGTTCTGCGGATTGTCAAGATTCGCGCCCGACAGACCCATTGACTGTGTGGTGGCTGGCTCAACCGTCGCTACACCTATCCTGTTGCTTTCTCCTCCGTCCGCGCCGGCCTGAATCGTCATCTGCTGAACGGCTCCGGTTCCCATCTCCCCAGTGAGGAGTTTCTGTCCGTTAAACTCGGTATTTCCTGCTGTCCTGTCGATCTCCTGCATTATCTGGCTGAATTCGTTATTTATGGTTTCGCGCTGTTGGGGCGAAAGGGTGCCGTTGCTTGCCTGAACCGCCAGTTCCTTTCCGCGAATAAGCATATCGCTTATCTGTGAGAGCCCCCCTTCGGCAGTGCGCAACATCGCGGAACCTTCGCTTACGTTCCTGACAGCCTGATCGAGACCCCTTATCCGGGAACTCATCATCTCGGCAACGGATAGGCCGGCCGCATCGTCTGCCGCCTTGTTTATCCTTTTGCCCGATGAGAGCTTGTTGAAATTTTCGCTCAGGGAACGGTTAATCTTGACAAGACCGCTCTGTGCGCTGTTCCCTGCCTGAGCTAGATCTGATAGTGGCATAATTTTATTCCCATTAATGATATTTATCCAACATCATTATACAACAGACCCAAATTAAAATACAGAGCACCCCGGAACTAGCGCACAACCGGAAACCGGAAAGCAACGCATAAATATTATTAGCTATAACCTATTGAATTAAATAAGGATACAATAGAAACACCGTCATATTGGCAGGAGGGGTGTGCGGCGATATAACAATTCCTTGATGATATCGCAGGAAAGAAGCAAAGATAACTAATTGTTTTTCTTGACTATCAGCTCGCATAAAACCGGAATGATCTCTTTCCAGTCCGTAATTATCGGTACCAGTTCGTATTCCAAAACGTCGGCCATTCCGACCCAGTCACGATTTTTCTGCACATCATGAATCGATGCAAAAACATTGAGTAGCGCTTCCTCTCTTTTGTTCACCGGGGATGAACCATGAGTTATTTCAGCAAAATCCATATTGTTCAGCACTTTGACCTTTGAGAGGATTTCAACGAAAGTTTGCAGAGCTTCAACCACCTGAAGAAAGTGCTGGTTTGCCACCGATTCATCCTCCAGCCGGAATTTATCAGCGCTCTCCTCAACCAATTGCGATATTGAAGCGAGGAAATCATCCACTTTATTGAGGGTTCTCAGCGAAACAGTGACCGGCGTATCGGTCGAAATGGAAATTAAATCGACTTCCGAGAGCTGTTTCCCGAGGATTACATCCTGCTTGCGGTCTTCAACTACTTCCCCGTCTATCTCCATTTTTGAAATAAACTCTTTTTGTGAAAACTTCTCGAGTCTTACCTTTTCGAGAAGGTCGCCGACCGTCGAAAGTCCGGCAGTTGATATCTCGACACCTTCACCGTTCAATAACAAATCCAAATTATAACTCCCGTCTTCAATCTCTTCTGCATACCCTATCATGCTGATGTTCATTCTACAAACTCCCTTTAGCCGTTTCCATTGAGTTATTTTTTCTGCTGTTGTCTCCCCAGACTCCGATAATGCGAATCATCCCTGCTGTTCCCAAAAGTATCCCCTTGTAGAGTACTTTTGTCTTGGCGAGCATCATCCCTACATCCTTGTCCACAAGGTTTTCCTTGCCGAGCTCGAAAAGACGTGTAAGGGGCCTTAATTCTGCGTGCGCGTGGCCAAGAATATCGATTTCCCTGTCAACCGCGACGATCTCCTCCCCTTTCTCCTTCACCTTGTCTATCCTCCCTTTTTTAAGATGCGCTTCCGTATCGGAGATCAGCTTCAATCCCCTGCTTGCCGCATTCGCCAATTTTCGAAATCTTTCCTGCACCTTCCCTGTCCACTCTTCGGCTTTCTCCGGCGTCCATGCGAGATAGTTTTTATTCAGCTTCTCAAGCCAGTAATTATCCTTCAGTCCTCCTGCCGCCTGGGAGATGAAGAAATACCTGTACATGAGTGCGAGAATATTGTGGCTTTGAGGCTCGCATTTTTTCAGCGGCCTGAACCATATGAAGTTCGCCTCGTCAAAATGCGATGTTACCACCACTTTTTCGGGAAAAGTTGCGGCGTCGATATTCAGATCCGGCCTGTCCTGAAGCTCTTCTATCATCCGCGACGCCTGCGCCACCTCTTCCGGGGTGATCTTTTCCAGGCAGGCGTAGTGTGGACATGTCGTATTGTGGTAACAGGGAAAACATTCCATATCCGGTTGAAGAATGATGTTCCCCTCCGAATACGGCCCGGTCTCCGGGGCGAATGCGTGAACCAGGAACAGGCCGACGATTTTCGTCCCTGTGGCGGCGGCAATATGCATCGTTCCGGTGTCATTGGTGATAAGAAGCTCGCATCTTTTTACCAGTCCGATAAGTTCCGATAGCGTTGTCTCCCCAACCAAATTTATATTCTTCTCCTTCATCATGGAAGATATCTGCATGCCCAGCTCCTTCTCCGAAGGGGCTCCGAAAAGAAGCACCTTG
>JAOUFP010000418.1 GCA_029858145.1 Nitrospirota bacterium
CTTCCTGAGCCTTTTTTCAGGCCCTGTCTTCGGGAGCCTCTCTGACAGGCTCGGCAGAAAGGCCGGACTGATGATCGTGTTTTTTCTCCAGATGATCTCCTATCTCCTTGCCGCGTCAGGCCTGCCGGGCATATTCCTCTACCTCTCCATCTTCTTTTACGGCATTGTTGTATGGAGCATACCGTCCATAATGGCCGCGGCCATGGGTGATTACGCCGGGGCACGCGGGGCTGCTGCTGCCTTCGGCCTCGTCACCTTTATCTTCGGGCTCGGACAGATTTCAGGGCCGGCTGTCGCAGGAATGCTGGCAGAGAAGACAGGGAGCTTCACCGGCAGTTTCTATATGGCAGCCGTGTCTGCGGGGCTGGCGATTTTCCTTGCGATGTTCCTGAAGCAGCCTGCAAGGACGTAACGCAATATGGAAATAAAACCGGGATTAAGCCAATTGACGCAAGGTGAAGACAGACATTGCAGGGGCAGACGATTGTTTATATCTGCCCCCTGTGTGAACGGTAAGAAATCAGGCCAGTTCAGCGAGGTCCCTGACGAGCCTTTCAGTGTCTTCCCAGCCGAGGCAGGGATCGGTGATTGACTTACCGTAGATGTTCTCGGAAATTTTTTGCGTGCCCTCGACAAGATAGCTTTCTATCATCAGGCCCTTGACCTTGCCTCTGATCGTCTTGGAATTCTGACGGCTCATCATCACCTCTTTCGCGATCCTCGGCTGCTCGTGGAATTTCTTGTTCGAATTGGCATGATTGGTGTCTACAATGACCGCGGGGTATGCGAGGTTGCGTTTCTTGTACAGTTCGGAAATCCTTTTGAGATCCTCGTAATGGTAATTGGGCAGGTTCGTGCCGTACTGGTCGACGGCGCCTCGCAGGATGCAGTGGGTGAGGGGGTTGCCGGGTGTCTTTACCTCCCAGCCGTTATAGACAAAAACATGAGGCAGCTGTGCTGCCTGAACAGAGTTGAGCATCACTTCCAGATCGCCGCTTGTTGGGTTCTTCATTCCCGCGGGGACATCGATGCCGCTGATCGTCAGGCGGTGCAGCTGGTTTTCCACTGAACGGGCTCCGACAGCGACATAGCTCAGGATATCCTCGAGATACGGGTAATTTCCCGGATAGAGCATCTCGTCCGCGGCAGGGAGATGGGATTCCTTCAGCGCCCTGATATGCATCTTGCGGATCGCCTTCAGTCCCTTCACCATGTTCGGTTCTTCCGAGGGCTTCGGCTGGTGTGCCATGCCTTTATACCCTTCACCCGTGGTGCGCGGCTTGTTCGTATAGATGCGGGGAATGATGATCAGTTTTTCCTTCACCTCGTCCTGGAGCTTCGCGAGTTTTGACACATACTCGCAGACAGAGTCTTCATTGTCGGCGGAGCAGGGGCCGATGATCAACAGGAACTTTTCACTTTCTCCCATGAATACCGCCGTGATCTCTTTATCTTTGTCTGCCTTTATCTTCTTCAGATTATCAGGGACCGGAATGGTTTCAAGGATATCCCCGACGCCGGGCATTTCACGTACATACTGGAAACTCATGCATCACCTCTGGTTAATTTGATAAACATTACACTCTGCGGTCTCTGCCGCGGTGTTCTTCACAAACAGACTTCATCAATCAAACGCGCTTCTTAAGCCAGTCTTTCGGATTAAGAATGTGGTATTTGCCGTTGCCGTCCGAGAAGACCACCTTTTTGATCCGGGCGTTCAGGATCATCCTCTTGCACATCATGCAGGGCTCTGAAAGGCATTCGCCGGCACCGTGGTCAGCGCCCGAAATATATATGGTCGCCTCCTTGAGTTCATCCACCGAGGCCCGTATGATCGCGTTCGCCTCGGCGTGCACGCTGTGGCAGAGTTCGTACCGCTCGCCGTGGGGAATCTGGAGCTCCTTCCGCGTGCATTTGCCGACTTCGAGACAGTCCTTCATCCCCGACGGCGCGCCGTTGTATCCGGTGCTCACAATGACGTGGTCCTTTGTTATCACAGCGCCGTATCTGCGTCTCAGGCAGGTTGCCCGTGCAGATACCGCCTTCGCGATATTGATGAAGTACTCGTCCCATCCCGGCCGCATCTGTTTTTTTGTTTTCTTCGTGCTCATGGTCTCAATCCGCGCCGCAATATTTTTTTCAATCTGCATATTATAAATAAACCGGACGGTTTTTGTCATTGGAACGGCGCACTGGCAGCGCGCGTATCTTCTCACGGGTCTTCAGTTATAATACATGCCTTGTGAAAGACGCGAAGAAGAATATGGATACTTCCGGCGGGGCAGAGGCGCGGAGCGTTTTCAGGAAGTTTCAGGATACACCCCCCTTCAGGCTCCTGGTCAGGGGATTTCTCTTCGCGACCAAATATATGCCCGTACGGCTTTTGAGGACCCTTGGCATTTTTATTGTCTTTCTTTTCATCGCTTTTAATTTCGGCAACTTCCGGGCGATCAGAAGGAACCTCGCGAGGATAAAACCGGGTTTGTCTCCGAGGGAATATTCCCGCATGGCCTTCGATGTCTTCAGGAACTACTCCTATTATCTCATTGACCTGTTTCATCTGAGCCACGATCCCCGGAGGATCGGTAAATACCGGATCAATCTGCGCGGACTGGAGAATTACGAGGCGGTCAGTGCGAAAAAGAACGGGATAATATTCCTGACCGCCCATCTGGGCAACTGGGAGATCGGCGGAATAAAACTCGCCTCCATGAGCAGGGGGATCAATGTCGTCTATTCCCCTGACACCTCATCTCTCCTTGAGCTGCAGAGGAGTTTTGTCAGGCGGAAAGACGACATTGATCCCCCTGCTCAT
>JAOUFP010000420.1 GCA_029858145.1 Nitrospirota bacterium
AAGAAGATTATCCTCCAGTGGAATTATCCTGCAGAAAAAGAGAGCGCGATTGAAGCCTTCATAATCCTCAAGTCATCAGGTGCCGAATTCAATACATTGGCCCATGTCGAAAAAAACAGACGGTCTTATGAGGACACTTGCCTCGAAAAAGGCGGGAAATACAGATATAAAGTCGTCGCCCGTAATTTCAGGGGTGTTCAAAGCGACGATTCAACCATTCTTGACATACACATGGTGGATACCCCGCCGCCTCCGTCCCGTCTGTCGTTCTCCATCAAAAACGGCACCCTGCTTCTTGCCTGGAACCCTGTTACGGAAGGTCTTTTCTATAACGTTTACAAAAGCGTTGAAAAAGGAAAATACGGATTGTATCCGGCAAACGGCAGTCCGATCGCTGAAAACTCTTTCAATGACACGTTCACAATAAACAGGACCGTTTACTACACGGTGAGAAGTCTTCACGGAGGCGACATAAGAGTCGAAGGAATTCCTTCTGAAGAGCTTGCTGTTGATCCTTCGGAACTTATTCCGTCTCCTCTGAAAAATTGCGGCCACAACACCTTCCCTGATAAAGTTTATCTCTTCTGGGAGGAGCCGGAAGAGTCATGGGTTACCGGTTTCAGAATTTACCGGAGAACGGCAGGGCAGGACTATCAGCTGCTCGGTGAGACTCAGATTCCTGTTTTTGTCGATAATGAGCCCGCACTCACAAAAAGAGATTACCGCGTACATGCAGTCGGACCGGCTAAGGAAGGACCCGGCGTCGAGATCAGGAATATCCTCTATAAGCCTGAATAGTGTCTGGCCGTAAATTGCCTCTGTTGTCATTGACTGCAAAACAGAGTCTGTTTATCAAGCACAAGTGTTTTTCATTCCCGTTGTCCTGTGCGAATCCGCCTGTGCGCGAACAAGTGGCGCGCCTCGAGGATCATTCACCCCCCTTCATCCCCCCTTAATTTAAAGGTGGACAGAGGGGGGCCGGTCCCTCCGGAAATTCGGCGGGCAAGCAAGCCGGAATGAACGAAAAAAAGTGAGTTTATGGACAGACACTATACGGTCAGACGTGCGGAGAGAGGCTGAATACTAATTGCGTCTTTTCTTTTTCGCCTTTTTTATCCTGAGCTTTTTCTTGTAGGAGGCTTTCCTCAGCTTCGCGGCCTCGTAATCAATTTTTGTGATATAGACAACCGGTTCCTCAAGATTATTCAAGACCTTCGAGCCGAAAGCCAACAGGGCCTCTGTCTCTGACCATAGGAGGTCCCTGCTCGGGGTTCCGAGAAGAGCCACGATTAATGTTTCTGATGCGCGCTCTCCCGCACCGACAAAACAATGCCTTGCCTGCCGGGTGTAGCCGGTTTTGCCTCCCATGAATTCATCGTCAGACCACAGAAGCCGGTTCGTATTTTTCACAAACATGGTCTTGCCTCCCTCTGTGGATACCTCCGCCACGCGCGTGCCGAGTATCTCCCTGAGCAAAGGATATCTGATCGCATTTTTCATGATCTCCGCGAGATCATACGCGGTTATATATTGCCCGCTTCCGGGAAGACCGTTGGAGTTGATATATCTCGTGTCATCCAGTCCGATAGCAAGCGCCTTTCTGTTCATGAGGTCGACAAAACCGTCCTCTGAACCGGCGACTGCCTCCGCAAGCGCAACCGCCGCATCATTCGCAGACTTTATAAGGGCGGCATTCAGGAGCGTTTCTATCGTAACCTTGTCGCCTGTCTTTAACCCTATTTTTATCGGGGGAGCATAAGCAGCATTTCTGCTTACCGTGACAACATCATCCAGATGCGCCCTTTCCAGGACTACTAAAGCAGTCATCAGTTTTGTGGTGCTTGCGGGCATCAGTCTCAGTCCCGGATTTTTCGCATAGAGGACTTTGCCGGTCCTGGCATCCATAACAACCGCGGCCCTCGATTTTATTTCCTCTGCAGAAACCGGGGATACAAGTGACAGGCAGCAGAAAACAAGAAAGAGTAACAATACCCTCGGAATTCCGATATTTTTAACTTCTGATTCGAAATTTCCTTTTTGTGTGCGTGATTTGCAATGGTACATGAATGCCTGCCTTCGCGAACTGCTTTGAGCTCACTGCATATTATCAACTAAAATTATATAAGATTCTGTAATCCATATCACATGTTTTTTTTTAAAACGCGGCCGACTGCAAACCGGGCCCCGCGACAGGCGAAATAGCGCTAGAGTTTCTCCTTCTGCGCCAGGGCATCCACCATTCGGCACAAACCCTCGGTTACCTGCCCCAACCGGGGATAGTCCAGCTTTTCGGGTGTATCGTTCGGGGTATGGTAATAAGGGTAGCGGTAGAAGGCAGTGTCGGTAATCATCAGCGCCGGATAGCCCTGCCGCCAAAAAGAGGAATGATCGCTCCAGGCGACGCCGGGGACCCAGGAAAAAGTTGCGCTTTTTTCGCAGGGGAAATCGCTGCCTGCGCGAAAAGCGTCAACCGCGCGCCTCATCAGCCTGCGTGAGCGAACGTTCGAAACGAATGCGATAAAATTCGCCCTGTCCGGATAAAAGTACCGGAAAAGCGGAGGATAATACTGGCTGTGCGGCTCATCCCTGTAGTAGGCTATGGTTTCCAATGAGAACATGAGGCAGATCTTGTCCCCACGCGCCCTGGCTGCTTTCGCATAGAGAAGACTGCCCATGGTGCGCCAGAAGAAAAAAGGCGGCTCTTCGTTCGTAAAAGCGACAAAGCGCACGCTCCGCGCAGGCGCTGTCTGCGCCATCATCCGGGAAATCTCAAGCAGTGCCGCGACACCGCTGGCATTATCGTTGGCCCCG
>JAOUFP010000421.1 GCA_029858145.1 Nitrospirota bacterium
CAACAGCGACTCCGTCGACCGCTGTCTGCATCCTGACGATCTCTGCCTTCGTCACCACGTGATCGAGCCTGTCGAGCAGGTCAAAGCTTGTCTGTTCGCGGACCGCCAGCCTCTCATGTTCAGGCGCGGCATAGCCGAGTTTGATATGCATCATGAAACGATCAAGCTGGCTCTCCGGCAGAGGAAAAGTTCCATGGAACTCTATGGGGTTCTGTGTCGCCATCACCATAAAAGGCTCAGGGAGTATAAAGGTTTTCCTCTCAACAGAGACCCTTTTTTCATTCATCGCCTCGAGAAGCGCGGACTGGGTCTTCGGGTTCGTCCTGTTGATCTCATCGGCAAGCACAATATTCGAAAAAACCGGTCCGGGCTTGAATTCGAATTCCCGCTTCTCGGGGTTATAGATGCTCACCCCTATGATATCCGACGGCATAAGATCGCTCGTGAACTGGATCCTGTGGAAACCGCAGTCGGTAGCCTTCGCGAGGGCAAAAGCGAGGGTAGTCTTTCCTACGCCCGGGACACCCTCGATAAGCAGATTGCCCCTCCCAAGAAGCGTCACGATAGCCATTTTTACGGCATCGCTCTTTCCCTTTATGACGGAATCGATCGTACTCTGAAGCTGCCTTAAAGCGGGATTCATTATAGTTCTATTTTATTCCATTTTCTGATAAATGGACAATTGTTTCGATGAACGGCTTCAACTTGGATGGTGATACGATGAAAGAGTGCGTTCATCCTGGTTTCAGAAAAAAAGCCTCAAATTTCTGCAAGCGGCAAAATGCCTTGACAGTTGCCTGCTAAAATTTTAATCTTAACCCATATGAAAAAACCATGGTCAGGCAGATTCACGCACAAGACATCAGGGATTGTAGAATCATTTACAGAATCGATTTCCTTCGACAAAAGGCTCTGGAAGCACGACATCAGGGGCAGCATCGCCCATGCGAAAATGCTCGCAAAACAGGGGATTATCCCTGCAAAAGACGCCGGCGCGATCGTAAAAGGACTCCTCGAAATCGCGGCGGAGATTGAATCAGGGAAATTCCGGTTCAGGAACGAACTTGAAGACATCCATATGAACATAGAAGCTGAACTGGTCAGCAAAATCGGTCCAGCGGGGAAAAAACTGCATACTGCCCGGTCCAGAAATGACCAGGTCGCGCTTGACATAAGACTGTACCTGAGGGAAGAGACAGAAGACGTTCTGTCGAAGATCCTTCAGTTCCAGAAGACCCTTTTGAAGACAGCTGAAAGACATGCCGATACTGTCATGCCCGGATATACCCATCTCCAAAGGGCCCAGCCGGTGCTGCTCGCGCATCACCTCCTCGCGTACATTGAGATGATAGAGAGGGACAAAGGCCGCTTTACGGATTCGCTGAAGCGCCTGAACGTCCTTCCGCTCGGCTCCTGTGCGCTCTCGGGAACGTCTCTTCCCAATGACAGGACATTTATCGCAAAAGAACTCGGTTTCAAGGCTGTATCCGGCAACAGCATCGACGCCGTATCCGACAGGGATTTTGCGGTGGAGTTCCTCTCCTGCGCGTGCATCACCATCATGCACCTGTCCCGTCTCGCGGAAGAGCTCGTGCTCTGGTCCACAGAGGAATTCAGATTCATAGAGATATCCGATGAGTTCACAACCGGCTCGAGCATCATGCCCCAGAAGAAGAATCCGGATGTCGCGGAACTCGTCAGGGGCAAAACAGGCAGAGTGTACGGCAATCTTGTGTCGCTGTTGACCCTCATGAAAGGTCTCCCGCTTTCGTACAACCGGGACATGCAGGAGGACAAACTGCCCCTCTTTGATACCGTCGACACACTAAAATCATGCCTGGAAATCATGACTGCGATGCTTCCCGGGATAACCTTCAACTGCAAGAGGATGCTCGCCACCGCGGGGGAAGGCTATTCGACAGCGACCGATATCGCGGAATACCTTGTCAGAAAGGGTATCCCCTTCAGAGAAGCGCACGAAATTACCGGGAAAATAGTCCTCCATTGCATAAAAAAGAATATCGAACTGCATGAGCTTGACCTGAAGGAACTGAAGTCATTCTCTGCGGTAATTTCGAAAGATATCTTCCTCTGCCTTGACCCTGTCGCATCTGTCAGGGCGCGTTCTTCATACGGGGGAACGTCGCCTTCCCAGGTACTGAAGCAGATCAAAAGATATAAAAAGTCACTGTAATGGAAGAAATGCGGCGCATCAAAACACCGGCCATGATTGGAAAGCTTTGCCGGTCACTTATTCTTTTCCCCCTGATTATCATGCCGTTATTACTTCTGGCCGCATGCGGGAAAAAAAGTGAACCTACCCTGAAGGAATACGAAAAGCCTGCGCCGCCTTCGCTTCTGCGGGCAATCCACCGTGAAGAGCGGATTATCCTCCAGTGGAGTTATCCGGCAGCAAAAGAAAGCTTGCTTGCGGACTTCGTCGTCCTCAAATCATCCGGCGCTGAATTCAAACAATTGGCACACACAGAAAAAAACAAACGGTCATATGAGGACACTGACCTCGAAAAAGACGTGAACTACAGATACAAAATCATCGCCCGTAATTTCAAGGGTGTTTACAGCGCGGATTCGAATATCATTGACATACGCTTATTGACTCCCCCCCCTCCTCCATCTGACCTGTCTTTCGCCATTAAAAACGGCACTCTGGTTCTTGTCTGGAAGCCTGCAGCAGAAGGTCTTCTCCATAACGTTTACAAGAGTTTTGAAAGAGGACAATACGGATTGTCACCAGTAAACAGCAGTCCGATATCCGGAAGCTCTTTCAATGACGCTTTCAATA
>JAOUFP010000035.1 GCA_029858145.1 Nitrospirota bacterium
AAGGTCCACCCGTTTAACCAAAAAATTGAATTTCTGATACCGGGTGGCGCTTTCCAGAACTTCCTGAGCATCATGCCGGTAGTAAATGGCGTCGTCAAAATCGAAAACAAGCCTGCGGGAGAACCTTCTCAGAAGGATAACATCAACTGGTGAAGGCATTTTTTTCTGGAGGAAGGTAATATCAAACTGCCTGCACTTGCCGATAAGGCCGAGCTTTTCCACAATTTTCCGGGGATACGTCATGACATGGGCGTGAATTCCCTCTTTTTCGAGTTCAGGCAGAAGGTTAAGCACCCGTACCCTGCTGCTCGGCATCTCTTCGTCCTGGATTAAAAAAAGTATTTTTATCATAAATGCAAGAGCTTCTGTTAATTCTGCTTAAAGGCCATCAATACGCATTCCTCACCCGCCAGCAGCCTGAGCCTGTGTAAAAACTACGCCCTGCGTCGAAAAAGCATGACTGAACCTCTCTACCTAAATTAATTGAACTCCTTTCCAGTGTCTGGTTCTGAAAATAAGGCTGATTACTACTCATAAAAGTATCTGCCGTTTCGGTAGCTTTCCGGATTTTCAGCCTCGAAAAGCCGGCTTCCTCGGCAGATTCCTGCAAATATGCAGGAGAAAAGAGATATAATGGCTCTGCGCTTCCGAGTCCTTCAGATGAGAGTATCATGCAAGCATACATCAAAAAAGTTTTCTCCGTTTTGGCTAAAACAGATATCAAGAAAATTAACTGATGAATTATTCATTTTTCTGTGATTCTAATCAGATCTTTCATATTCAAAGCACCTCTTTTATAACAATAATTTATTGTAAACTTAAAAATTTCTGTCTTGATCGCCCTGTTCTCGTAATACTTCGCAAGTTTATAATAGAGCCTAAATTTAGGATATTTGAGTATCAATTTTATCTTCTTGAAATATTTCCTCAGAGTGCTGCCAGCGTTAACCTTTTTTTCGCCCTGCTGGATCTTCCTCGCAAGGATATGACTTGTTTGGCCCACTTTGAACATCCTCCTGCAGTAATTACTTAAAGCTACAGTCCGAAAATGATATGCTTTCGCCTCTTTATTGAATTTCAGCACTACGCCCCTCTTTTTTAATCTGTTCCCCAGTTCTATGTCTTCCCAGCCCGCAATCAAAAATTCTTCATCAAAAAACTCGCCATTTTCGGTTAGTAGTTTTTTCTTTAACGAAATGTTGCAGGAATAAAAATACCTCGCAGGATCAACGTCAGTTTCATTAAATATTTTGTTATAGCTGAACTGGGGTCCTCCGTTATCGAGCCATCGCATAAAAGGCGTAACATTTATATCATGGGACCATTCAACATAGCCAAGAACAGCGGTTTTGTCATCCGAATATTTTTGGTGCCAGTTGAAATGGCTCTCA
Organism: Nitrospirota bacterium; assembly: GCA_029858145.1. GTDB lineage: Bacteria > Nitrospirota > Thermodesulfovibrionia > Thermodesulfovibrionales > UBA6898 > JAOUFP01. Next base: position 1,392 of record JAOUFP010000035.1, read on the forward strand.
AGCAGTGAAGAGGCGGCAATAATATCATCATCGATTAACAATACAATCTCTCCCTGCGCCATCTTGATTCCAACGTTTCTTGCCGCTGCAGGGCCGCTATTGACCTGCCTGAAATATTTCATGATGCAGGGAGCGTCAGAAAGTAATGTATTCATGATCTCCCCTGTCCCATCTGTTGAACCATCATCAATAACAATTAATTCATAATTCTTTTTAGGATAAGTCTGGTCAAACAGCGCGTGTAAGCATTTTGTGAGTGTGTTTTTCCGATTGAAAGTCGGAATAATGACACTTATATTTATATTTGGTTTGAGCAATGCTGAATATCACCTCTTTTCCTTTCAAGATCCGTTGCTTGAATCAGTCCGCAGAATAAATTATAACAGGGCAAATCAACAAAGGGAGTATGACTTTGTTTAATCCGTATAAACGCATTCTTAAGCACATTACCCTCCTCCATGATGTTAAAAAAACAATAAGTTTATAGTATACTAAAAAATGCGTGATATTTTTAAAGAAGAATACGCCAGGGATTGGAAAAACGACGTCAACACTGTCTGGATACTGACAAAACAGCATCTCCCCCGGCTCCTTGCCGCTATCGTTTGCAGTATCCTTTTGTCCTCGATCAACGGCTCGATTGCCTGGTTCGTTAAGCCCTCTGTCGACAACCTCGTTTTATTAAAGAACAAGAGTTTTCTCGTCTTTCTTCCCGTGGGGATTCTCCTTCTGTTCAGCCTCAAAGGGTTTTTTTCTTTTGCCAATAATTTTCTGATGTCATCCATAGGCGCGAAAATTGTCAAATCGCTCAGAAAACAGTTTTTTGAAAAAATGCTATTTCTTCCCTTTTCTTTTTATGCGCGTGAATCCAGCGGATCAGTCATATCACGGGTAATGAATGATGTCGGTATTCTCGAAAGCCTCATAGCCAATACGACAAAGAACTTTTTTGTCTACTCCACGACTGTTTTTGCTCTTGGCTTCGTTGCATTATACAGAAATCTGAATCTCGCGCTGCTGTCGTTTGCAATAATTCCCTTAATCGCCCTTGTCTCAGGCAGATTGGGGAGGAGGATGAAGCGAACCAGTTCAAGGACGAGAATGCTCATTTCGAACGTCACCCATATCATCCACGAAGCCATTGCGGGCATAAGGGTTATAAAATCGTTCACTCTGGAAAAAGAAATGTCCAGGCGAAATGATCACTCAATATCGGAACACTACCGGAATGTCATGCGCGAAGTCCGGATCAATGAATTCACCGGTATGTTTATTGATATCATTGCCGGGACAGGAATTGCTGTTCTCACCTGGTACGGGTTTTACCTCATTGTGCATGACCGGCTTTCGCTCGGTGAATTCCTTTCTTTTGTTGTCGCGGTTATGATGATGTACGACCCCCTCAAGAAGTTAAGCAGGGTAAACAATGATTTTCAGATGATACGGGCGTCGCTGCACAGAATAAAGGAAATATTTCTCGCTCCGGAAGAAAAAGAGGGGGAAGTCGAAAAGAAGGAACTTGCCGGGGATATCGTGTTTCAGAATGTATCCTTTCAGTACCCCGATCATAAGGACAGCGCCTTAGAGGGAATAGACCTGAAGATCCGGCCCGGGGAAACGATAGCCATTGTCGGATACAGCGGGGCGGGGAAGAGCACCCTCACCGACCTTATTCTCGGGTTCTGGAATGATTACACCGGCACCATTACCATCGACGGCACGGATTTGAAGGATTATTCCCTGAGAAATCTCAGGTCGCATATCGGGGTCGTGTCCCAGGACATTATTCTTTTCGACGATACCGTAAGAAACAATATCCTGTTCGGGAAACCCTCTTCAACGAATGAGGAAACAATCGAAGCGGCGAAAGCTGCCTATGCCCATGAATTTATCATGAATATGCCGAACGGTTACGATACCCCCATAGGGGAAAGAGGCGTCAAATTATCAGGGGGACAAAAGCAGAGAATATCGCTCGCCCGTGCCATCATAAAAAACCCCAAAATACTTATCCTGGACGAAGCCACCTCGTCGCTCGACACGGATTCCGAGAACAAAATCCAAAAAGCGCTTGAAGGGATTATGCCGGGAAGGACTACGATCATCATCGCCCACAGGCTCTCAACCATCCAGAAGGCAGACCGGATAGTGGTCATGGACAGAGGGGAAATTATTCAGCAGGGAAGTCATGAAGAACTTTTCGAAAAAGGCGGCGTTTACCGTGAACTGTACGCGATGCAGTTCGGCCTCACCAGCAGTCAGCAGCCTCAATAAAAATTGCTCAGGACACATGGTTTCCTGACTTTCCTCTGCGCCTCTCTGAGAAACGCCAAGTCATACATTCTCATCTATGACGCGACTTGTGGAGGCGTACCTGCTGTCGGCTGCTTTTGGTCGCGGTGAAATACTTTTTTCCCTGGTTAATATAAGCCGTCTACAAGAGTCGCGGTAATGGAACCAACCGCTACCTTCGTCTGCATCTTCACAGGGATGCGGTTCAGGTCGTCTGTAAGCCAGATATACATATCGCCTTTCCTGTTAAAAATACCCTCGGATTTCATCAGTGGTCTTATCACCACGGTATTGAATTCCCCCAGTTCTGTTTTTATCTTTTCTTTTCTGAGCACCTGCACTTCCACGTTCCATAATTTCTTGCTGTCGAACATATTCACATAAAGCGATTTTCCCACTTCAAACTGCAGCGTCCTTATGTGATAAAAACTGGAAAGGGGATCAAGGCAATTTTCATTTATATTATAGGTCTTTTTCCCATTCTCAAGATGGTTTATATAGGTAGCCTGGCGATTTGCATGATCAAAGATAACCTCCTTGTCACGTCTGTGCCTGCCTTCCCTTAATTTGACCCGGTAGTTCTCCGGCAACCCGACCAGCATCTGTGTCTGCGCATTTTTCAAGACCGATACAATTCTGTCATCAACGGTATAAAAAACAGAAACCCAGTCAGCGGAACGCGCGGTCGAAATGATTTTGGTATTTCCGTTGTTGTTTACTACTTCAAGGGTTGCGGTGCCGGCTTTTATCCCGGTCCATGTCAGATCAAAGACAAGTTTTTCAGGCACAGTAAAGGCAGAAATGTTTCCCGGCCACATAACAGAGAAAACAAAAATCAGCAGCAGTACCTGTGCAATTAACCTTTTTTTGCCTATTGCCGTACTCTGAAGAAATCCTTCTCTGCGGGGTATCGAATAGAACATCTTTTTTTGTATCAATCCGGCCTTTTCTTCCTGCAAAATGCAACCCTCTTCTGTTATATTAATACTATGTTTATTATTCCCGCAATAGATTTAAAAAATGGGCAGTGTGTCAGACTTCAGCAGGGCAGGAAAGACGCGGTAACCGTGTACTCGGGAGATCCTTCAGCCACCGCAAAAAAATGGGAATCCTGCGGCGCGAAGGTTCTCCATGTTGTCGACCTCGACGGCGCCTTTACCGGAAGTCAGCAGAATTTTTCCCGTATCCTCGAGATAAGAAAAGCGGTAAAAATGATTATCGAGGTTGGCGGAGGCATAAGGGACATCACTACGGTCGACAAACTCATCTCCGCCGGCATTAACCGGGTGATCATCGGTACCTCCGCGATAGAAGATGCCCAGTTTGTCATCGATGCGTGCAACAAATTTCCCGGGAAAATATTCATCGGCATCGACGCCAAAGACGGCAAGGTTGCAGTCAAGGGGTGGGAAGAGGTCAGTTCCATAGATGCCCTGGAACTGGCAAAAAGGGTCGAGATGATCGGGGTTGCAGGCATCATCTATACGGACATCTCCCGGGACGGAATGCTTTCAGGCCCTAATCTGCCTGCACTGGAAGAAATGGTCAAGGCAGTGAATATCCCTGTCATCGCCTCAGGCGGCATCGCGAATATTGATGACATCGGAAATCTTCTGAAGATAGAAAACCTCTGGGGAGCGATAACCGGCAAGGCGATCTATGCCGGCTCTCTTGACCTGAAAGAAGCGATACAAATAGCCTCTCAGGAAAAAATATAATAACGGCTTAAAGGACTGAATATGCTCGCCAAGCGTATAATTCCATGTCTCGACGTTAAAGACGGACGTGTCGTAAAAGGTGTAAGTTTTGTAAACCTGCGCGACGCAGGCGATCCTGTTGAAAATGCCCTCTTCTATGATAAACAGGGCGCCGACGAACTCATCTTCCTGGACATCACCGCGTCTCACGAAAAAAGAAAAATCATTCTTGATGTCGTCGAAAAAACAGCCGAGGACGTGTTCATGCCCCTGACCGTTGGAGGCGGCATAAAAACGCTCGATGATATACGAGACCTGCTCAAGGCAGGGTGCGATAAAGTTTCGATCAATACAACGGCGGTTAAAGACCCTCATTTTATCAGCCGTGCCGCTGAAAAATTCGGGAGTCAGTGTATCGTAGTCGCGATAGACGCAAAAAGGGTGGCGGACAACATGTCCGACGCAACAGGCGAGGCATGGTTCGACGACCCGTCACTGAAAGACGTTATTTTAGAACTCCCTGCCAGGGGATTAACCTGGGCGATTTCAACACACGGCGGCAGAAAAATGAAGCTTATCAATGCCGTGGCATGGGCGAAAAAAATGGAAGAGCTCGGGGCCGGCGAGTTCATGCTCACCAGCATGGACAAAGACGGGACCAAAGACGGATACGATATCGAACTGACTCGCACCATATCTGAGACTGTCTCAATCCCTGTCATCGCTTCAGGAGGAGCCGGGAATCTGGAACACCTCTACAGCGGACTTGTTGACGGAAAGGCAGACGCGGTGCTGGCAGCTTCCATATTCCATTTCAGGGAATATACGGTGAGAGAGGCAAAAGTGTTTCTCCGGGCGAAAGGCGTTCCGGTCAGGCTCTGATCAATGCTTTTTTCTTGTCTTTCTTTTCTATCTTATACTTCTCAATGAGGTCTTCGCCCGCCGGGGCAACCGTCAGCGTGTAAACCCTGCCGCTGTCATTCACCTTCACATCAGCTGCCTTCAAATGCCTTGCGTCAGAATATCTCGCGCAGAGTGACGCGGCAACGCTGAGGCTGTCTTCTGTTACATTCCCCCGAACCAGCACAATGGGACTCGCATAGCCTTCGACTCTCAAGCTGACGCTCCTTTCAGCATCCAGCAAAAGCAGCGACTCATTTTCATTTCTGTTCCTTCCGACGATTATCTTAGAGCTGTCTGACATCCTGAAATGCCTACCAAGTCTCAGGAGGGAAAGATCTTCAAGGGAAGGGTCAGGTTCGTGATCAAGGAGTTCCCTCAATCGGTACGAGTAATTCGGCTCCGTCAGCAGGCAGCCTCCGGCAGGCGCGGGATAATCCGTAAGCCCGAATTCCTCAGCCAGCGCCATCTGGGGTTTTCTGGACCTGCCTCCAAAATCATAAAGCAGATCCCTGTTCACAATACCCTTTTCTTCCATAATAGTCGGCTTGAGAAGTTTTGCGCTCAGGGGTCTTAATATAAGGCCTTTTAAGCCTGCTTCCCTGTCTATAATATCAAGCGCGTCTCTCCTCTGGCTCATCGGCCTCTGTCCGAGCACTTCACCGGTAATGAGAAATTCGGCGCCTGTCATATCCATAAACTCCCGGGCTTCCCTGAGCATAAGTATCCTGCAGTCCATACAGGGGTTCATGTTCTTCCCGTGTCCGAACTTCGGATTCTTTACAATCTGGATGAATTTATCAGAAAGGTGGCAGAGTTTGACCTCAAAACCAAACTTTTCAGCCGCAGAAAAAGGATCTTTGGAACACGAAGACTTGTCGGATATGTCACATCCAAAATGATTAAGGAAGGTGACCGCCTTAACATCAATGCCCTGTTTCAGCATTGTCAGTACCGCCAGCGTGCTGTCAAGTCCTCCTGAATATAACGCAATTGCCCTGTAGGTACTCATTTGAACGATTCCAGGATCTGATCTGCTGTAGTTACCGCGGTACCAACCTCGCCCACAACGATACCGGCAGCATGGTTCGCGATCACTGCGGACTCCTCCATGTTTGCTCCCGCTGCGTGGGCGAGAGTAAACGCAGATATCACTGTATCGCCGGCTCCGGTCACGTCATAGACCTTTCTGGCAACTGTCGGGATGTGAGAAACCTTTTCTTTCTGGAAGAGACTCATTCCCTGTTCGCCCCTTGTAATCAGCACCGCCTTGCAGGAGACCTTTTTCATTAAATTCTTCCCGGCCTTGAGCAGAGTTTTGTCGTCTTTAATCTCCACGTTCGAACCGTTCGAAGCCTCCATGACATTAGGGGTAATCAGCGATACGCCCTTATAAAAATCAAAATGCCCGACCTTTGGATCAACGGCGATAAACATCCCCTTTGGCTTCGTCTTCTGTACAATGTCCTTGACAAGCTCAGCCGATACCATTCCTTTTTTGTAATCCGAAACGATTACCGCATCGTACTTGAGGATCACCGAGTTTATATATTTCAGTATGCCCTTCAGAATCTTTCCATCAACATACTTCTTGTCTTCCCTGTCGAACCTTACCACCTGCTGGTTATGGGCAATCACCCGGGTCTTTACCGTTGTTGGCCTGTTCTCAGTAAATATTCCGTCGCAGTTCACGCCTCGCTGAATGAGGATATTCATCAGCGCCTCGCCCGCAATGTCCTGGCCGTTGATGCCGATGACCGATGCCTTCCCGCCGAGAGATACAATGTTATAGGCGACATTCGCGGCTCCGCCAAGGAGAAAGCTCTCCCTGGTGACTTCCACCACGGGAACAGGGGCCTCCGGAGAAATCCTGTTCACCTTTCCCCAAATGTAATGGTCAAGGATAATGTCCCCTATCACAAGGATATTCTTGTCTTTAAACCTGCTTATTATCTTTTTGTAATCCATGATGTTTTAATATAACTTACAGAACGCAAAAATGAAAACTTTTAGACATTATTAATAACTTTTTTCTGGCGGTATTCAAATAACGAGGCAAGAGAAGGCATTGAGAGCGGTTTCTCCTCTGAAGGCGGATAATTTTTTCCGCTAGTCCGACAGACTGGGCATGTGAATATCAGAAGGAAAATGCCTCGGAGCAAAGTGAGCGTCAACGCCTTTTCCCGACTTTTAAATACAACATTTTATGACATCTCTGTCCAAAATAGAAATATCTGAAAGGCGGAATGTCTCATAAACACAATAAACCGGCACGATCAACCATCTGGCATACCTCGATATTGATGGAGACAGGTTGCCGAGACAATTCTGTTTTGGTGTTATCAAGTATTGAAAAAGCTTTTTTTTCAAGGTGCCGTTATTGTGTTTCTTCTTCATACGGCCTTCATTCGAAATTATTTCGGACAATTATGATTTTATGAATGATAATGTGAATTAAAGCTGCGTCATCGCACAAAAAGACAAGGGGAAAGGCTCATGCCTTTCCCCTTTATCCGCGCTTATTTCAGTAACGGCTTAAATATCGTAATAGAGGAAAAACTCGTAGGGATGCGGTCTGAGTCTCAGGGCATCGACTTCTTTGGATCTCTTGTAACTGATCCACGTATCGATAGCATCCTGGGTAAACACATCACCCTTCAGCAGGAACTCATGGTCTGCTTCGAGATGGTCGAGCGCCTCTTCAAGGCTCGCCGGCATCGTCGGTACAGACGCCAGTTCTTCCGGCCCGAGATCGTAGATGTCCTTGTCAAGCGCCTCACCCGGATCCAGCTTGTTCTCGATGCCATCAAGACCTGCCATCAGCATCGCGGAGAACGCAAGATAGGTGTTGCATGACGGGTCAGGGAATCTGACCTCAACCCTCTTTGCCTTCGGGCTTGCGGAATAGGTCGGAATTCTGATTGACGCGGAACGGTTTCTCGCAGAGTACGCGAGATTGACCGGAGCTTCAAAGCCGGGCGTCAGCCTCTTGTAAGAGTTTGTCGTCGGGTTCGTCAGGGCAGCGAGTGCCGGAGCGTGCTTCAGTATACCGCCGATATAATAAAGGGCCATCTCGCTCAGGCCGGCATAGCCGTTGCCCGCAAAGAGCGGCTTGCCCTTCTTCCAGATGCTCTGGTGCACATGCATTCCGGAACCATTGTCACCGAAAAGCGGTTTCGGCATAAAGGTTGCTGTCTTTCCGTGCCTTCTTGCCACATTCTTTATGATGTATTTGAAGAGCATGTTCTTGTCGGCCATCTTGACCAGGGAATCAAACCTCATGTCGATCTCCGCCTGACCGGCTGTTGCAACCTCATGGTGCTCCCTCTCGACATAGATGCCGCACTTGAGCATTTCCATCACCATCTCTGTCCTGAGATTCACCTGGCTGTCTGTCGGCGGCACAGGGAAATACCCTTCCTTGTGTCTCGGCTTGTATCCGAGGTTCGGGTTCTCCTCACGGCCGGAATTCCAGATACCCTCAGTGGATTCAATAAAATAGTAGCCGCTATGTGAGTTCTGATCGAAGCGTATGCCGTCGAAGATAAAGAACTCTGCCTCCGGGCCAAAATAGGCCACGTCACCGATGCCGGTTGATTTGAGATAGTTTTCCGCCTTCTGCGCGATATATCTCGGATCTCTCGAATAAAATTCCTTGGTAATAGGGTCAACAACATTGCAGATAAGACTAAGAGTCGGATACTCCATAAAGGGGTCCATAAAAGCGGTATCGGCGTCCGGCATGATCAGCATGTCAGATGTGTGAATAGCCTGCCAACCCCTGATCGAGGAGCCGTCGAAACCTAGGCCTTCCTCGAACACTGCTTCGCTCAACTCCGCTATCGGAACAGCGAAATGCTGCCAGATTCCCGGGAAATCGAGGAATTTGAAATTTGCCATTACAGCCTTGTTTTCCTGTGCTAACTTGATTACGTCTTTCGGTGTCATTGTTCCTCCTGTATTTCGTTATAAAGTTATGGGTAATGAGTAACGAGTTAAAAACTTATCACGCATTACGGATTGCGCATTACGGTCTATACTGCTGTTTCTCCATGCTCGCCTGTTCTGATCCTTATCGCTTCATCCACTGTGCACACAAATATTTTCCCGTCTCCGATTTTGCCTGTCTTGGCCACCTGTTCAATGGTGCTGACCACTTTTGAAGCCAAGCTGTCCGATGTTACAATCTCAAGCTTAATCTTCGGGATAAAATCCACAATATACTCTGCCCCGCGATACAACTCGGTATGGCCTTTCTGCCGTCCGAACCCTTTGACTTCAGTCACCGTCATGCCCTGGATCCCTATTTCATTCAGCGCGTCTTTCACTTCATCCAGCTTAAAGGGCTTGATGATCGCTTCAATCTTCTTCATTTCTCACCTCCGTTTACATAATTTTCAAGCATCTATCGTCCCATTCCCGAAAAAAACCCTGTAGAAATTCAACGCCCGCTGTTGATACTTCTCATAGAATAATTCCGTATCCCTTTCAAGAAGCTTCATGTCTATTTGTTCATTCTTCAGCCACTCGTATACCGTCTCTTTTTTCACTTCAATATGAAACTGAAGCGCATATGCATTATCACCGAACCGGAAGGCCTGATTCGGATAGAGTTCGGATTTCGCAAGGTGTACGCCGCCTTCGGGAATATCAAAGGTCTCCCCATGCCATTGGAACACCTTGAATCTCTTCAAAATCTCTCCAGTTGCCGGATGCCGCGCGAGCTTTCCCATTAAACGGTCTATGCCCCTCCGGTAATCGAGCTCTATATCGCACCAGCCGATCTCCTTCTCTTCACCCGGAAAGACTCTAGCTCCAAATGCCTTTGCCATTATCTGCGCTCCAAGGCAGATGCCCATTACTTTCTTGTTTTTCGCTGTGAAATCCCTCACCATCTCAATTTCCCTGTTTATATAGGGATACTGATCAGCATCGTTCACGCTCATGGGACCGCCGAGGATCAACAGGGTATCAAAATCATCGGCATGGGGAATATCTTCAGAAGAAAGGTCGACCGTTCTGTAGTCGATATTGTTTTCCGAAAGGTAATCCTCTATCGTACCTGGTCCCTCATTCGGGACATTTTTCAAGATCAGCACAGACATCATTGATTTAGTTTGCAAGAACCTTACCAACAGCTAACTGACTGATTATATTAGGTTATCTTTTTTTCGAAGACTTACCAAATGCCTGTTTATTAATCACAGGTGCCTATTTTTCAGGCAAATTTTCCCAGGTTTTAGAGTTACAAAAAAAGGCGATACCGGATAGCCGGTATCGCCTTTTTATAATCCGCGAAACAGAAGTTCAGTTCTTCTTTTCTTTCTTCCTGCCTGAAAGGTACGACTCGCTCGGCCTGAATGTGAAGGTCGCGCTGCTCTGCATGCTCTCCATCACTCCGCCGCCGATCTTCTGGCCCACCAGCTTCACCAGCATCGCTATCCCGATGAACGGCAGAA
>JAOUFP010000036.1 GCA_029858145.1 Nitrospirota bacterium
TTATTTTGCTGCAATTATTGTTTTTCCCTTATCCGGTGTCCACATTGAGATAGAGGGAGAAAACATCCCCCACATCTCTGAAACATCAGATGGCGATGCATCGAATTTCATCGAATTTGTTCATAAACTGCTCTGTCCACATCTTGGCAGCAATTCAGAGTACATTTCATATCCCCGTGGCACTTCTTTAACGAAGGGTTTTGTCCCGAAGAATTCAATCAAGAATGCGGCAACGAATTTTAGTTCTGCTCAGCCCTCATCCAAGACAGGCTTTTTCCTTTTTCTTATCGGTCTTCTCTATATTGATTCCCTTATTTATAACAACCGGACAAAAGATTGCGCCGGCATGTATTCTTCCTGGTCCGGTCTCTCACCCCCTCCGGCTTTTGCCGCTCAGACAATTCGGTAACTCTGAAGGAACTTTATGCATTTCGGGGAAGGAGAGGTGCGGCAATGTATGAACACCAAATTATGACAATTGCTTTCAATAGCGATACAAAATTATGCGGAAAAACAAGGGAATTATTGATTTGCAGTGAGGAAGATAAAACAAAGATTTATCATGAGTATAAGGGCGCTAAAATAGCCCGGGGAGCATCTGACGTAAAAGACATATGCCCCTTTACACTTGAATCTCTTATGGATTGCGATATCAGAAACAAAAGGGGAACAAGGCAAATATGCCCCTTTAGTCTCGAGACCTGCATTTAGGGAGAAATTGGCATTCAGGAAGAAACAGAAGGCGCAGCGAGGTCACAGCACTTATTTTCATTGCAGATCCAGCGGGGCTCAGCCTCTGATAGTTCACCGGGCGATGGATATCTATAGTCTGTCGGGGACGGTTTGTTCGAGGGACTATATTGTTGAGTGCAGGAGATCATCAGTGAAGAAAATAATGCTTATCGGCATATTGGTGATGTTTCTGAATGCTCCCTTAATTTTTGCTCAAATGGAGGGGGCTGAGAGTATTTTATTAAATAAGCCTGATGTATATTCCCATGACCGTTCAGTTCGTGACGAAACTTTCGCGCAGACAGACGTTCATAAGTATGATCCCTCTGTTGCCAGATGGAGAAATGCGACCCCTTCAGATTATGTGCCGGAAGCGTATAAATTTCCTTATCCCTGCAATACAGACTGGATTCAGGGAATGACCTATGTGCACGAAACACACGGCTCTGTGGAAAGATATTGCAGGCACGCCAACGGAGCTTTTGAAGCCCGGGAAATCTTGCTTATGAATGGAAAAGCGGTACAGGTCTATCTGGATACGACGCAATAGTCTGAGGGGTATTTAAAAAATGCAATCTGTTCGCCGCAGTATTCCTTTTTTTGAAGTTCATCTTTGATTCGAATCATTTTTCAATAGTTTGTTTTCATTTATATCCCATATTCTTTATAATCAACGATGAAATATATCGCAGACTTCCATGTGCATTCGAAATATTCGCGTGCCACGAGTCCTGATATGTCTCCGGAGGGCCTCTGGAAATGGTCACAGTTAAAGGGCATTCGGGTTATCGGGACCGGGGATTTTACCCATCCTCAGTGGGTTAAGGAATTACAGGAAAAACTGGAACTTTCCGGCGAAGGTCTTTTTTCCCTGAAGGAGAAATTCAGATCAGAGACGGTCCCCGGGAGTTGCAGGACAGACATCTCTTTTATCCTTTCCGCGGAAATCAGCTGCATATACAGCAAAAACGGCAAAACAAGAAAGATCCACTCTATCGTTATTGCCCCTTCGTTTGATGATGTGCTGAGGATAAATAAAAGGCTTTCGGCTATCGGCAATCTGTCTGCCGACGGCAGACCGATACTCGGCCTTGATGCAAGAGAACTTTTAAGGATTGTTATCGAAGAATCACCTGACGCGCTGCTGATTCCCGCACATATCTGGACGCCGCATTTTTCTGTTTTTGGCGCGGCTTCGGGATTTGATTCGATCGAAGAATGCTTCGGGGAACTTACCCCGCATATTTATGCCCTGGAAACGGGTTTGTCTTCGGATCCCGCGATGAACTGGCGGCTCTCGGCTCTCGATTCCATCACCCTCATCTCGAACTCTGATGCCCATTCTCCGAGGAAACTCGGGAGAGAGGCGAATATACTCGACACTGAGATTTCCTATGCCTCTATTGTCTCGGCGCTGAAGACGAGGCGCGGGTTTGACGGGACGATAGAGTTTTATCCGGAGGAGGGCAAGTATCATGCCGACGGACACAGGGCCTGCGGTGTCTGTTTGTCGCCTGAGGAGACCATTCGCCGTAACTATCTCTGTCCGGTTTGCGGTAAGAAAGTGACGGTCGGAGTTCTGCACAGGGTGGCAAAGCTCGCGGACAGAAATGACGGCTTCAGGACTGAAGGCTTCCCGCCGTATAGGTCGATCATACCATTGGAAGAGATTATCGCGGAAACGAGAAGTGTAGGGGTCAACAGCAAGGCTGTTGAAAAAGTGTATGGACAGTTACTCGAAGATCATGGAAATGAGTTCGGGATACTCCTTGAAGTTCCCGTTCAGGATATCGAACAATCAGGCTTCCCCAAAGTTGCGGAGGCGATCGCGCGAATGCGTGAAAACAGGATATTTATCGCTCCGGGATATGATGGAGAATTCGGCAAAATAAAGATATTCGAAGAGGTGAAGAGAAAAGAATTCAAGGGACAGGAGCCTCTTTTTTAAGGGGTGAACAGGGGAAGCAGTAATAAGTCTCAAACAACAGGGGATATACATGGCTAAGATGATCAAGAAAAGGTCGAAAAAGGCCGGCCTCCCTCCCGGAACGCTGGTGCATATCGGGGAGCAGAGGGCTGAAGCATCGAAGATAACCGTAATCAATTATGATGATGCCGATTACCATGAAAAGCAACTGAAGTCTGTCGAGGAATGTTTCCCTTACAAGGATAAACCTTCCATGACATGGTTGAATATCGATGGTATTCACCAGAAGGAAATCCTTGAAAAGCTCAGCGGTTGTTTCGGTTTTCATCCTCTTGTGATGGAAGATATCATGAATACTGATCAGCGGCCAAAGATGGAGGATTACGCTGATTACCTTTATATTGTCCTGAAAATGCTCTACTACAATGAAAAGGAGAACAGGATATCAACGGAACAGGTCAGTCTCATCGTTGCCCCGCATACCGTCATTTCCTTTCAGGAGGGGCTGGAGGGGGATGTATTTGGCTCTCTCCGGGAACGACTGAAAAATGACAAGGGCAGGATAAGGAAGATGGGGGCTGATTATCTCGCCTATTCGATGATTGATGCAGTTGTGGACAGTTATTTTATGATCCTCGAAAAACTGGGAGAGAAGATAGAGCTTCTCGAGGAAGAACTGATCTCTGATCCCGGGATGAAGACGCTGCATGATATCCATTACCTGAAAAGAGAGATGATATTCCTGCGCAAGGCTGTCTGGCCCCTGCGGGAGGTGATCAGCATGATGGCGCGGGGAGAATCGCCTCTGATTCATGAATCGATGAAGTTATATCTCAGGGACGTTTATGACCATACGATACAGGTAATCGATACCATCGAGACGCTCCGCGACATGGTCACCGGCATGCTCGATATCTATCTCTCGAGCGTAAGCAACAGGTTGAATGCGGTCATGAAGGTGCTGACGATCATTGCCACCATTTTTATTCCGCTGACGTTTATTGTGGGGGTTTACGGCATGAATTTCAGATATATGCCCGAACTCGAATGGCGCTTAGGGTATCCACTGGTCTGGTTTGTTATGCTCGTCATCGGGATTTCGATGCTCATAGTGTTCCGAAAGAAGAACTGGCTGTAATTTTTTTTTTAGCTTTCCGTCGAAAGAATAATACGGGAGAAACTTTTTGTGCTAATATATCGGGTTGCATATCGAAAATCAGGCGCGCGCGCAAAATGTCCCTGTAAAATAAGATGAAATATTTAAAAAAACTGTATGAATGGGTGCTACATTGGGCAGATACACCGTATGCTGTCCCGGCCCTTTTCATACTCGCTTTTGCGGAATCATCGTTTTTCCCGGTGCCGCCCGATGTGCTTTTGATGTCACTCGCGCTTGCGATTCCGAAGAAATCCTTTCGTTATGCGGCCATCTGCACCGTTGGTTCCGTGCTGGGAGGGATGTTCGGCTATCTTATAGGTCTTGAGCTGATTGATACCGTAGGGATGCCGATTCTGAAGTTTTACGGGGCCACGGACAAATACGAATCGATTCGTCAGCTCTATATACAATATGATGCCTGGGCGGTCGGCATTGCCGGTTTTACCCCCATTCCCTACAAGGTATTCACGATCGCGGCTGGCGCTTTCAAGATAGACTTTCTGGTTTTTGTCTTCGCATCGATAGCGGGGAGGGCAGGGCGGTTCTTTCTGGTGGCGCTCCTCATTTACCGGTTTGGTCCCTCAATAAGAAGTTTTATCGACCGGTATTTCAATCTTTTGACGATGGTGTTTATTGCCCTTCTTGTGCTCGGTTTCATATTGATAAAATACGTTTTTTGAACTGTTTCGAAATTCATCGGCAGTGCGTTTTTCTTTTGAATCGAGGCGTCTTATCCGGTTTCCGCAAGGCGTTTTTTTCCGGAAATTGTTCTGTTGGGAAGTGCAAAAACCGGACTCTCCGCGAATTAAACGAAGAGTCCGGTTTGAAGCAGATTTAAAAACCCGTTACTTTTTTCTTACATTGTGAGAGAAAAAGGAACGTAGCCTGCCAGAAGCAATTCTCCGAGGAAAGAGCTCGATTTTACCTCGGCATTCTCGACGAGATTTCCCTCTGTCAGGCCGAAACCGGGCATGAAAGCATGGCATACGTAGAACTTTACGCCGAAATCACTGATCAATTCTACCAGTTCCCCGACATTGACCTGTTTGCCTTCCATTTCCATCGAGATGGTGTCTGCCACTCCCTTTTTCGCAAGCTGAACCCCTTCTCCGATGAGGAAGAAATCGAGCTCGATGCTGTCGTCAAAGGCCTTCATGTTGGAGGCGATCTTTAAAAAACCGATCACTTCCATAGGGTTTGTAGTTGCATGCGATAAGATGAAGATATACTTTTTCTTTTCCATCAGAACCTCCTGTCTGGTTTTGTCTAGTCATATAAATACATAACGATATGATTATATGATAACAGATACTGCCAAGTCAAGAGAACACGCAGGAAAAATATTATTTATTTCATATGAAAGAGGGTATGGCATTTCAAAGAAAGGTATGAACTGTTGATTTTATAAAATCGTTCGTCATTCTTGTAAAAAGTGGATGCCGTATGCTGGTCGCAGTGTTATGCTACTGTTACCGGGTTGACATTCTCAGGATTGGCGATTAATCTATCTCAAAAGGAGGAACATTATGTGCGGCAATTGTTTTCCTGATGACATTATGGTCTGTCCGTCATGCA
The DNA here is from genome assembly GCA_029858145.1 of Nitrospirota bacterium. Lineage (GTDB taxonomy): Bacteria > Nitrospirota > Thermodesulfovibrionia > Thermodesulfovibrionales > UBA6898 > JAOUFP01. Next base: position 5,394 of record JAOUFP010000036.1, read on the forward strand.
AAAGGGATGATGAAGCATATAAACTTGGCGAGGCCGATTCCCCTTTTTCTGATCTCGGAGGGGGCATCTTCAAGTGCCTTTGCGGTGAGAACTTCGCCCGGACCGATCAGCTTCCGGATGAAGCAGCGGCCGAGCGAAACAGAGCGTAGGCATTGACGGACATAATTTCAGCCTTTCCCGGTCAGATTGCATTTGCTCATGTTACGGGGTTATTCCTCTGCGTACCCTGAGCCCTGAGCGCTGAAAAGCTCTATTCAGATTAATTGTTTTGAGTCGAGCAGGATAGTGACCGGACCGCTGTTTATCAGGTGTACTTCCATGAGAGCAGCGAATTGGCCTGTACATGCTGCTATTCCTTCCTGCCTCAGACGGCGGACAACCGTCATATACAGTTCCTTTGCTTTTTCCGGCTCTTCCGCGCGCATGAAGGAAGGTCTGTTGCCCTTACGGCAATCCGCGGCAAGGGTGAACTGAGATACGACGAGGATCTCCCCTGAAATGTCTATTACCGAACGATTCATCCTGGAAGAAGAGTCTTCGAATATTCTGAGCCCCGCGATCTTTTTTGCGATGTAAGCTGCGTCGTATTCCGTATCGCCTTTTTCGACTCCGAGGAAAACGAGAAGCCCCTTTTTGATGCTGCCCACAACGGAAGCGCCGACTTTGACCTCAGCCTCTGAAACCCTCTGAATTACTGCCTTCATGGAAGGGAAAGCTTTCTCAGTACCACATGAGGGCTTCAAAGTCAGGAGTGGGTACGTTAATGCAGATATGTCCCCGCCACGGACACCGTTCTATCTCTTCAGTTCCTGCCCTGATTGATATAAAGAGGTGTATTTCGTCATTCTCCCTTGCTTTCAAATCGGCAAAGGGGATACCGATTTCAAAGATATCCAGAACAGCTACATCGGATAACTCTTTTGACGCAACCCAGCTATCATCGGTTTTTTCATAAAGTGCGGCCCTGATCTTCCTTCCCTTTACCGGAACCGTTATCTTTATTTGCGAAGGACTTGTCGTGATGACGGAAAATTCCGTGCCGTCTTCAAACTGGTCAAAGGGGATCTTCGGGTCAAGTCTCAGGAAGAGGGAATCCCTGTTGAATCCGTAATAGATTGTCGTGATGAGGCTCTCGGACTTGTGCATGCTTCCGCCCGATTTTTTTACATCGAGCTGCGCTCCCTGATACCATTCATAATAGCTTGTCACCAGGCCGTCTATGGCAGGCCGTATAAATCCCCTGATCAGAAGCGTCGGTGCTACTCCCCTGTCATGTCTCAGCACCGGAACAAAGAGTTCGGGAGGTATTTCCTTCCCCATTTCCCGGTATACCTGCATGAGATTCAGGCGGAAAAGTTCATCGAACTCCTCCTGTGTTTCTGTCGTGTGTTCGTCTCCATACCACCAGTTCCAGTCGCTTCCCTCTGCTATGTAAATCGATTTCCACGCCTTTTCCAGGTTGACGCCGGGGTGCTCTTTTTGAAACAGGTCGAGTCTTTTCCGTGCATCGGCAAGATAGTCCCAGGAAAGATTATCCTCCTCATGACCTATCCAGATGCCGTAATTCGCGTTGATCCATGAACCCGGGTGAAGGTAGTCCAGCCTTTCACCCCGGTCATGACGGGTAATGAATTCAGAAACCGTAGTCGTTTTAAGACGTTCTTCCCGCGAGAGCCCCTCGTAGAGATACTGGAAAAAGTCGCGACCGTCGTTCTTGTAATGCTCCCAGGCGTTTTCACCGTCCAGTATGATCGATACAAGGCGGGGCCTGTCCATAGGCATCGAGTTTCTGATATGCAGCAGCTTTGCCAGCAAATCTTCCGCGGCTCTTTTGGAATCCCATTGAGAGTAGACAAACCCGATCAGGTCGGAGAGGGTATGGTCCCTGAAGACTATGGATACGTCTTCAAAACGGTATGGCCGGTAAAGAGCCTGGGGATCGGTCATGTTTCCGGAACTGTCCCGCAAGCTTTTCCTGAGGGAATGCGCGAGGACCCCCTCGTCTGTTGCAACCCATCGTATGCCGGCAGAAGACATGCTTTTGAGCACCTGCTCGCTGACCGAACCTTCGGACGGCCACATGCCGGTCGGTCTGTAGCCGAAGATTTTTTCGAAATATGCGAGCCCCATTTCTATTTGCCTGACCGCATCTTCAGGGTAGGAAAATCTCTGTCTCGGAAGGTTCACCTTCGGCATTGCGACCCGCGCGATGTCCGTATCACAGAGAAGCGGCGTGATGGGGTGATAAAAAGGCGAGGGGGAGAGTTCGACCTGGCCGGATGCAGCCATTTCCCTGTAGGCAGGGATGATCCTTTTTAAAATTTCCATCTGTTTCTGAAGCAGGAGATTTTTTTCTTCTTCGGTATAATCGCGGCCTTTTTCGACGAGCATCTTCAGGAAGGCATCATTCTGCCTGAAAAAAGGGTCTACCCAGCAGAGGTTGAAGAGCACCTGAAGATCGAGAAATTCTGCATCCGTGAAATACTTGACGCGCCGGACAAGGTCGCCCTTGATGAAATGGGTCCCTCTTTTCACCAGCAGTTCGTAGTAACGGGGAAAAGGTTTGATCATCGTTTCCCAGTTTGCGAGGAAGAAGTTTTCGAGGATGAATACCTTGTCATCACTGCCAAGGTCGGAGACCTTTTTTCTGCTTGCCTCGAGATAGGCATCCTTCGCGTTATTCTCGGTATAATCGCTCAATTGCTCGAGCAGCGATGGGACGAGATTGAAATTCTGTTTAATTGCAGGAAATTCCTTAACGATCTCGAGCATGTCGAGATAATCCTTCGTGCCATGGAGTCTCACCCACGGCAGGCGGTACACATCTGTAGACGGGTCTTTGTAATAGGGCTGGTGCATGTGCCAGACGAAGGAGATGTAAAGCGGGTTAGTTGTCATACTGGAAAATATATTCGTTTGGCCTTGACAGTCCGTATTCTTCTCTGGCGAGCTTCTCCCGGTAAAAAGGGTCCTCTTTGAGGAGCTTTAACTGCGTCCTGAGTTGCTCGTTCTGCGCGTTTATCTCATCAATCTGTTTCTCGAGATTCACTTTTGTCCTGTTCAGTTCGAGATAGCGAAACAGGCCCATATCGCCGAAGACAAGACTGATCGACAGATAAATAAAACTCAGGATGACAAACGTCAGAAAGATGAGTTTTTTCTTCCTGACTTCAGCCAGGACCTGTTTTCTTAGAAGGTTGTGGCTGCTCATTAGGATAAATTATAGAATGCCTTTTTCCCCCTGTACAGAGCTGAGTCTGAAAGTTCTTCCTCGATGGCAAGCAGACGGTTGTATTTTGCCACCCGTTCGCTTCTCGCCATCGAACCGGTTTTGATGAATCCCGTATTGCAGGCTACCGCGAGATCGGCGATGGTCGTATCCTCCGTCTCGCCCGATCTGTGGGAGATGACCGCGGTATATCCTGCAGTCTTTGCCATTTCAATGGCGTCAAGAGTTTCGGTGAGTGTGCCGATCTGGTTCAATTTTATGAGGATTGAGTTGGCGATCTTGCGCTCTATCCCCTTCAGGAATATTTTGGTGTTGGTAACGAAGAGATCGTCTCCGACGAGCTGTACCTTTTCGCCGATACCGGACGTCATCGACTCCCATCCTTTCCAGTCGTTTTCAGAAAGCCCGTCTTCTATGGAGAGAACAGGGTATTTCGAAATGATCTTGTCGTAGTATTCGATGAGGTAGTCATGCGAGACCTTTTTGCCTTCGAACCGGTACGAGCCCTTTTCATAAAACTCCGATGCTGCCACGTCAAGCGCGATAAAAATGTCTTTTCCCGCCTTGTATCCGGATTCTTCCACGGCCTGAATAATCAGCAGTATCGCTTCTTCGTTGCTCTTCAGATTCGGCGCGAAGCCTCCTTCATCACCCACGGAAGTATTGAGGCCTTTTTTGTTCAGAATCTTCTTGAGGGTATGAAATATTTCCGCTCCCGCTCTCACAGCGGAAGAAAAGTCGGCGACCCCTGCGGGCAGGATCATGAATTCCTGGATGTCGAGGTTGTTGTCGGCATGCGCCCCCCCGTTGAGGATATTCATCATAGGCACGGGGAGCACCTTGGCATTGCATCCGCCGATATACCGGTACAAAGGCATGCCCGCCTCAATCGCTGTAGCCCTGCAGACCGCAAGAGAAACGCCCAGTATGGCATTGGCGCCGAGTCTTTTTTTGGTCTCGGTGCCGTCCAGTTCGATGAGGAGGTTGTCTACGAAAACCTGGTCTTCCGAGGCGATTCCCCTGAGTCTCGGGGCGATTTCCTCAAAAATGTTCTTTATCGCTTTTTGAACGCCTTTGCCGTGGAATCTCTTTCCCCCGTCCCTGAGTTCCAGGGCTTCCCGCTGCCCTGTCGAGGCGCCTGACGGTACCGCGGCCTTGCCGATAACGCCGCTGTCGAGATACGCGTCTACTTCAATGGTAGGATTTCCCCGTGAATCAATGATCTCTCTCGCAATCAGGTCTACTATTTCTCCCATGAATTCCTCCCTTACGAGGATGCTTGCTGAACGCCCGGCCTCTTGAGGCGGGGATGAAAGCAGGCTATCCTATAAAATAATTTTTCTTGTTCGATACGTATGCCCATCCCAGGGGAAGGGGTGCTTGACCGTTACAGATACTGGTTTATCAGGCTTTTTATCCTCTCCGTGTCTACATCCGTGCCGGCAAGTTCCGTTCTGTTGCCGATATGACGCAAACTCGTTTCGAGAAAGATTTTAAAATGCATCACCTTCTCCATAATCTTGTGAAATTCGGAGTTGAGAATCATCTCTTTTTTGACCGAGTTCAGCTCGTTGAAGAACAGAACGAACTCCTCATAATCGTCATAGCGCAATAATCTGAACGTAAAACTCTCAAAATATAACATATAGTTCTGTAATGATTCAAAGACTTTAAGCCGTTCCTGGGGGAAACCGGCCTTCTTTTCCAGGAGCAAAATAAATTTATGCAGCGCGAAGATGTCCTCCCGCAGACGGAGCGATTGTTCCACTTTGGTCATAAAGCTCGGGAAAATCTCTTCCCCTTTTATTTCGGGAGTGTAGTGCTGTGTAATCTGTACTATGCTGTGTTCGGCAAGATTCCTCAGTATGCCGTGACTGTTTTCTATCTTTCCCCTGAAGTGTACGGATTTCTTTTTGCGGCTGATGTCTTTCAGTTCCTGGTGGTAGACCCTTTTTGTTTCCATGGCAAACTGATAGGAGAGTGCGTGCAGAAGCATCTGAAGATCATTATTTTTCATTTTTTTGGACGTTTTTTCCATATGGCTGCGGAAAGCGCTGATTTCGGAGCGCAGAAGGATCAGTATCATAAGAGATGAATGCAGCGAAACAGAACGCTGCGTTGCGATTTCGACAAATGACAGAATCCGCAATAGGCGAAAGAGATAAATATAGACTATGGATATCTGCTTTCTTTCTTCCCTGTCGGTTAACGACTTTACTATCCCTGATACGGCGGCATTGCTTATCATGTCGAAATCAGGGTTCAGGTTTTTTCTGAAAGGGTTGAAGAAGGTGTTTTCCCTGATCTCTTTGCTGATCAGGCGGCCTATATTGGTAAAACCCATGTAGGAGATGTTTCCCGGGCGGAGAAGGTCCGTTATGAGGCTTTTTATGTTTATGAATGAGTCATAGAGGAGGTACAATGCCTTTTCCTGCGTGTCCTGCCTGTAAAGGTCTTTTCTGAAGGCATCTATTTTGCTCGCAGAGAGGAATTTTGTTTCGGTATATTTCTGAAACCAGTATGCGTTTTTTTTGCTTTCCGGTATGACGACTTCCAAAATCCCGAGCACGCGCAAGATGGTGTCCCGTACTGTCACGAGCTCCTCGAAGAAGTTCTTGCCGGTCGCATTTTCAGAAAAGGTCAGATTTTCTATGTTGAAATATCTGTCGAGTGCGAGCAGCAGGATGTCAAGCTCCGAAAAAAGAGCTGTATTTTCCCTTTTTGACCGTGCGACCCAATCTTCTTTTTCTTCCTGAATTGGCATATGAATTAAGATGTCCGCCTATTTTTTCTGGACATGGATAGCCTCTCCATGCGCGTCTTCAGCCGCTTCCATGATTCCCTCTGCCAGTGTCGGATGCGCGTGAATTGTCTCCGCGATGTCCCTGACCGTAAGTCCTGTTTTCATCGCAAGAACCGCTTCATGAATGAGGTCTGAAGCGTGCGGGCCTATAATGTGAGCGCCGATGAGCCTGTCTGAAGATTCTTCGGCAATCAACTTTATGAAACCTGAAAACTCGCCCATCGCATGAGCCTTCCCGAGCGCCCTGAACTGGAACTGGCCGGTTCTGTATTTTATTCCTTTGCCGGGCC
>JAOUFP010000422.1 GCA_029858145.1 Nitrospirota bacterium
GCGGATGTACCTTGCGCTGATCAGGTCCAGGGCGCATGTCTCCGAGGCGACAACATATGCCCCGTCCACCTGACCGATGCAGAGCGGCCTGACGCCATAGGGGTCTCTGACAGCGATCAGTTCGTTCTCCTTAAGAATAAGGAGACTGTATGCCCCGCTGACCTGTTTTAAGGCATCTATTATTCTTTCGTAAAAGCTGTTGCCCTTTGCGTGCGCGATGAGGTGCACGATCACTTCGCTGTCTGACGTTGACTGAAAAATGGCACCTTCTTCTTCAAGGGAGATTCTGAGTTCGTCGGCGTTCACGAGATTTCCGTTATGAGCGAGCGCGAGTGTTCCCATCGAAAAATTCGCGATGATGGGCTGAACATTCTTCAGGATGCTGCTTCCGGCTGTGGAGTATCTGTTATGCCCTATCGCGATATGCCCCGGTAGTTTTTTCAGCCGCTTTTCATTGAATATATCTGCCACGAGCCCCATGGCCTTTTCGACATGCAGCTGCCGGCCGTCTGCCGAGCATATTCCGGCGCTCTCCTGTCCTCTGTGCTGCAATGCGTACAAACCGAGATAGGTGAGGTTTGCTGCTTCCGGGTGGCCGAAGATCCCGAAGACCCCGCATTCTTCATGCATTTTGTCGAGGGCGAGTTCCGGAACGGTCACGTTAAGAGATGAGGGATATATATTCCGGCAGGATGTTTTACAGGTCTTCCGCATTTTTTTATTTATGCTGTTGCCCACTGATGACTGTTTTTCTCCGGGAGAATTGATGTTCTTGATTTTAACATAAAGTCATCAAATAATTGGATCAAACATTGGAGCATAAGAGAAAAATATTCATAAAGTTTTGAATTTTCCTTTTTTTTGTGGTAACATTCAGACAGAAATTCAAAGCCACGAAGGCTGCGACACGGACAGTAGTCCGCAATGAGCCTTCGTGGCTTTTTTATTTCTGAAAGAGGAGAGAACCACCGATGAGGAGAACAGTATTTGTTTCAGCTCTGCGCAGTATCTGTGCAGTTTTTTTTGTGGCATGGTTCGCAGGAGGGGCTCTTGCCGCCCATCCGCTGATCACCGACGATACCGGGACACAAGGCAGGGGCAGGCTGCAGCTTGAAATAAACGGCGAATACGCCAACGATAACGGCAACAGTGAAACCACGCTGGGCGTGACTCTTTTGGCAGGGCTCCGCGACACTATCGACCTTGTCCTTGGCGTTCCCTATGTGTTCATCAGCGAAAAAGACGATGCCGGCGACCGTGTTCATGAAAACGGTCTGTCGGACATATCCCTTGAACTCAAATGGCGGTTCTATGAGCAGGGCGGACTCGGTCTTGCACTGAAACCAGGGTTCACGCTCGACACGGGAGATGAAGGGAGGGGACTGGGAGATGGCAGGCCGGGGTATCATCTCTTTTTTATCACCACAAAAGAACTGGCGCCCTTCAACGTTCATCTGAACCTAGGCTATAGTAAAAACCGCAGGGAGCGGCGCGACATCTGGCATTATTCGCTCGCAGGGGAATTTGCGGCAAGTGAAGCCTTTAAGATAGTCGCCAATATCGGCGGCGAGACGAATGCTGACCGGTCTTCTTCAGTGTCGCCGCTTTTTCTGCTCGGCGGCATCATCTATAGCGTCAGGGAAAATCTGGATATGGATTTTGGCGTGAAAACCGGGTTGAACAAGGCCGAACCTGATTATGCCGTGCTCGCCGGCATGAGCATGAGATTTTAGGGAGGGATTATCATGCATATGGCTGACGCATTGCTTTCACCTGCAGTTGGAGCGGCCTTTTGGGCAGGGACGGTCGGAACGCTGACGTACTGCGCCAGAAAGCTAAGGGAAAATATTGATGAAAAGATCGTCCCGCTTATGGGCGTGCTGGGGGCCTTCATCTTCGCGGCCCAGATGATCAACTTTACGATCCCCGGCACAGGGTCAAGCGGGCACCTCGGAGGGGGCATGATCCTTGCGGTCATACTCGGGCCGTATGCCGCCTTCCTGGTGATGGCTTCGGTGCTGACGGTACAGGCTTTTTTCTTTGCTGATGGCGGCCTCCTGGCGCTTGGCTGCAATATCTGGAACCTGGGGATCTATCCCTGTTTTATCGCCTACCCCCTCATTTACCGGACGGTGATCCGGGGCGGAAGCAGCCCCAGGAGGATTGTAACAGCCTCGGTAATAAGCGCCGTGGCAGGCCTGCAGCTGGGGGCTTTTTCAGTGGTCCTGCAGACCCTTTTGTCCGGGCAGAGCGAACTGCCTTTCAGCGCCTTTGTGCTGCTGATGCAGCCCATTCATCTCGGCATCGGGCTTGTTGAAGGCTTTGTGACGGCGGGTGTTATCAACTTTGTCAGGGCTGCCCGGCCTGAAATCCTCGAAAGTATTTCGTCAGGCCGGACCCTTTCTGCTGCGGTTAATGTCAGAAAAGTCCTTTTCGGTCTGATGGTTGCCGCCCTGGTCACCGGCAGTGCGCTGTCATGGTTCGCCTCCGCCGACCCCGATGGCCTTGAATGGGCAATAGAGAAGGTCCTTGGAACTCCGGAGCTTCCGGAAGCAGACAGCGGGGCAGCGCCGGTGCTGAAGTCTCTGCAGGAAAAAACAGCCTTTCTCCCTGACTATGGCTTCAAAAAGCCCGAAGGAACTCCGGGAGGCATCGAGACAGCGAAAGATGAACCGTCCTGGCCTTCCGTTGAAAGCGGCACATCTGTCTCGGGAATTGTCGGAGCTGTTATGGTTTTGACCATCGTCATGGCAACAGGATTGCTGATCAGAGCGGTCAGCAGGAGG
>JAOUFP010000037.1 GCA_029858145.1 Nitrospirota bacterium
AATCGTATTGTTTGTATTTCGCCACTCGTTGCCTCCTTGCTAACCCGTGTGGTCTCATCTTTATACAAGATGAATGGCGATATTATAAGCCTTTCAGGACTTTTTCTACAGCTTCAACGCCATGCCTCACCCGCGCATGAACAGACAATTGCTGAAACCAAAAGACGCTTATTATGCGTCGGTGTGGAGGCAGTTGTTAGCTGTCTTGATTATTTTTCTTAAACATCCATTTAGTATGATTATAGCCTCCAATTATGCCAATCAGCCAACCGACAGGAAAAAGCATAATGGCAAATTTAAACCCAAGCCAAAAAAGCCCAACGCTGAGAAAAGAAATGATAAGACCAAGCCAACCCATACGCATTCCACGCCAAGATGCTGGAGTCATGGCTAAGGTCAAAAGTCCGCCTTTTTCCCATATATTTTCTTTTGCTTCTTTAGTAAATAAGAATATGATGTGATTGAGGAGGCCAAGAATGCAGATTAAACATCCTATAATTAATATGTCTCGTGGAATTGTTTGTTTGTCAGGGTTTAACCATATACTCCCGAAAATGAGCACGGAACCCACAAGGCCAATATAGTTTCCTCTCCATGCTGCTGGCTTAATTATCCACAATGGAGATGCCGCTATTTGTATTATTGATTTCATTTTAATAATATTTTGCAGCTAATGAATCGTGTAACCCGCGCCGGAATAGGGAAATGTAAATTCAAAACCACGCTTATCCGGTGTCGGTGTGGCCGCTATCGTTAGCACTTCATAATTTGTAATGAATTCCCAATTCATTGTTCTCGAGGGTAAAGCCGTCACAGTGCTCATCGGTAACACGCAAAAGAGATGGAACGGGTAATAATTCCGCCTCTTCAGCTTTTTCTTTGTAAAAAAATAAAACGATTATAAAAAGGCCTGCAACTGCATTCAGACAATTCTTTAAATTGCCCTTATGAAAGTCCGTATCTCGGTGGTGTTTTACTTTATTGTATGCTGTCCACCAATCTGGAACTCCTTTCGTTTCATTCCAATTTAGCCAAGGTGTTAACTCCAATCCAAATCGAGGCATAGTAACTTTAAAACTCGGCAGCTCCGAGTAAGCTTTTTTTATTTCTTTTCTGTAATGATGAATGTTAGACGCAGAAGAATTTGCATTTAGTTTCTTGCAAAGTTGTTTTGAAACCACATCAACTTCTGAGGCCGCTGAGAACAGAATGCGAGCTATCTCAAGCGAATAGCATGGAAAATTCGCATTTGAGAACTCAACATAGCGTGAAAGTACCTCGAGATCTTTCTCTAGAGAAAGAAAATAGTTCCAATGAGGTAATGATAATCCACTTATTATTGCCATAGTATTCTCCTGCTAACGAAATGCATCAGCCGGCCAGCGAGAAGGCCAAAGTTGAAAACAAATCACGCTTTCACGCTGGTCGGCTGGATGCTGTTGTTGTACGTTGCCTTGTTTTCTATTGCTGTTATTTTGACTTTGTGTTCTTGAGAAGTAATAATTTAACGCCTCGTTTTATACACAAGGCTTCTATATATTTGAGTTGATCCACATGGTCAGCTTTTGCCCGGTTGTCGTCATCAATTAAGGCAAGAGTCGGAATTTTGCTCAACACGTCGCCATAGTGAAGAGCCTGCCCGAGACCTTCTTGCCACTTGTGCAAGTAGTCAACTTCAATTGCATAGCTGTCAGTGACAATATCGACCCTGCCATTCTCAATAGGCACTTCGGAACGACCGTTAATTTTTTGTCGAAATGCCTCAATCCAATATTTTTCAAGTGAGGGATCTTCAACTGATAGCTCAATGGCTGGAATGAATACGGGATTATCAAGAGAATAATAAGAAAAGGAATGCGGCTGCTTCTGTTCTTGAGAGTCTTCTTTTAAAAAAACTTTAGACATCTTAAAAACAAGCCCTAGCAGAATAAAGATAGCAATTATTGCTATCCCGACTTTGACTGCAAATATAGGCGACTTCTTTTGGGTTATTTTAACCGTCATACTATCTTTTTAAGAACAAGAAAATGATAATCCCGATAACGATAGCAACAACGATGATGACAGTGTTATTGTTCTTCTTAACAGTTATATTCGTAGTACCACTTGCAGTTTCAAAAGATGATTTAATTTCATAATCGCTTTTTGATGCCTGTTCAAGTGCATTTACTGCTTTAATGGTGTTTCCCATATCTTTTGTACTATTGGCAAAACGTTGATCCGCTTTATGCTGGGACAATTCAAGATTAAATTTTTCGTTAAGGACTCTTTCGCGTAGCGCAGTCTTTTGTTTTTCATTCAAATCATCAAAGGATAGGTTGATCAATTCCCCCCTAGACTGCTGTTTCACCAATGCACGTTCCATTTCTTCCCGTGGGACTAGTTCAAGGTTGTCCTTGTCCATTTTTCTACCTCCAAAGACTCTGTTAATAAAAGGCTTCTTTTTTTGTTGTATTGTAACATGTATTGTTCCCTGCGGTAAGGTGATGGTATGAGAGACAGACTGAGTATTTTCAACGATATTGACGTATTGGTCAATACGTCTAAATTCAACATCGAGATAGGCGGTGCGCAACTTTGCTTCTTCTTGTTCTAATGATGTAAGTATTTTATTGGCTGACTCAGCGTCACCGCCTGACAACCAAGTTGCTCTCGTTTTAAGTTCTTCGGGAAGTTTGAAATTGTTCGACTTTTCAACAATTCTATTAACGACAGGTGGTAAATCTTGTTTCCAAAGTTCTGGAGATGTGGTCACATACTCATTTGTCTGTCTTTTATTCATGTAGTATTCCCGCAGCTTTTTGACCAATTCATAGCGCGCAGCTTGAGATAGGAAAGGAGGCAAAAGATTCAAAAGCCGTTCTGCCGTTTGTCCGCTGAGTGTTGTCTCGCCACTTTTCCATTTTTGGAAAGTATTACGAGCATATTTCTCGGCACTTTCGCCGTATTCTTTGCCGTATTGATAAAAAATAGATTCGCGGGAGGTCCTGTCGAGATTAAGAAATATTGATTCAATATCCTTATCTATGCCAGCAAATAAATATGTCAGTTGGCTTCTTTTGCTCGTGTGATAAGCACCCCAGCTTGTTCGACGACGATATTTATTGTAGTAGGCTGTCATATTTTATTTATTATGTACAACATATATTAGACGGATTCTTTAATATTAATATCATAGATTCCATAATATTGAATATTATAGATTCCGCCTAGCATAACAGTCCATATCAATCTTGCTTAATGCCCTAAGAAATGATATTCTCATCAAAACGTAATCCGGGGTGGATCACATGGGGAAAGATCAGCAGGGCGTTGATGAAGAGGGTGCCGGCAATTTTTGGCATGATTATCTCATATTAGTGATGTCTGATGGCATTCCCGAGGCCAAAGCCAGATGGTATGTGAAATGGGCCGAACAATTCGCCCGTTCCGTCCGCTCGGTCCCTCTCCGCAACAGAAGCGCTGAACACGTCAGCAATTATCTCCAGGACCTTTCCCTCAATCCTAATGTTAAGGGCTGGCAGATCGAACAGGCCACCGAGGCGCTGAGGGTTCTTTACCAGACATTCCTGAAAATCCACTGGGCGACTCAATGGCCTGACTGCCTTACTGATACAACGAACCAAAGCAATAAATCCTGTTCTGGTGAGGCGTCGCTGCCCCCTGAGACAGAGCCTGAAAGATTCAAAGACGGGGGTGCGTGGCCTGCAGACTGCAGTATTCACGAAGATGTTATGGTACGGTTGCGCACTCAAATGCGCACTCTTCATTATTCCCTGCGTACGGAACAGACCTATGAGCAATGGATAAAGCGTTTTTTCCTCTTTCATCAAATGAAATCCCCAAAGGAAATGGGACACGAATTTGTGCAGGAGTATCTTGAGTATCTGGCTGTGGTCAGGAAAATTTCGGCGAGTACTCAAAACCAGGCCTTGAATGCGCTTGTCTTTCTTTTTAGGAATATTCTCGGGGAACCTTTGCCGGAAGAAAAGAACGCATTGTTTACCATAGAGGACACAGGAAAAAAACAACGTTATTTGTTGAAGATGCCCACGCGCTCCACTTACTCAGCAGTAAACTGCATTTCTCTTTTTTTGACAGGCTACCGCCGGCCAGTGTCGGGCCCTCCGCCGGACACCACGATGAGGCGAAATGACTTTGCAGAATTCATATGGCTTGAATAAGGGAGGAATATAAGTTGCCTCAATCCCCCCGGGATTAAATATAAATAAATTTTCAGAGATTGTAAAGAACGAAATAGAGTCGGTGTTTATTAAAACGATGGGGTTATTTGCAGCCTGTAAAATCTCCCCTCACCCCTCTTTGCCAAAGAGGGGAACAATGCGGAAACGCTTGCCTTACAACGGCGTTGATCCGGTTACTTTGCAATGTCCGTCGCTGAAGTATTTTCTCTGAAAATAGAGCGCGACGTTGACCAGGCCCCCGGAGTTTCCGGGAGCACTGCACCTATCCCAGAGGCCTGCGCCTGTTATCCTCCATGCCACCAGCCTTTGCATATGACTGAAAAGAGATCCATGCTGTTTCCTTAAAAATTCGTTACCCCAAAATATATGCCGAATACTATAAGTAAGGCACCGCTGAACTTCTTTGCATAGAGAGAAAAGTTCTTGACGCCCCGTGAACTTACAAGGCTCCCGGTAAGTCCTACAGAAAGCCCCGCAATGAATATTAATGAGCAGTGCCCTATGGCATAGACAAAGAGGAGCGATCCACCGTAACCCACATCGCCTTGGGTAGAGACATAGGCGAGAATCACCGCAAGTACTGGGGTTGCGCAGGGAGAGGAGACAGTGCCGGTCAGAAGGCCGAGCAGAAACGCGCCGACAAGGCCCTTTGTTCTAACCACTCTTGTTTTCTGGAAGGGCAAAGGAATCGAGATGATCCCCATGAGCTGGAGGCCCATTAATATGGCTATGACTGCAAGCCCGATATAAAGCCACCTGCCCATGAATCCAAGGAACTGTCCCGTGACTGAAGCAGCAGCGCCAAGCAGGGTAAAGGTGATCGAGAGCCCAAGGACAAATACCAGGGAGAAAAAAGCTGCCTTCTTTTTGTTTCCCTCGGAATAGCCACCGACATAGCCGATTATCAAAGGAATGGCTGCAAGGACACACGGGCTCGCGGCAGAAATAAGGCCACCGATAAATACAGCGACAAAAGCCAGTCCGTGCTGATTCTGGATTATTGTCTGAATGTTTTCCAGGAATCCCTGCATTATAATTTTATTCCTCGCATTCGACGCGACGGTTTCTCATCTTCTCTATTGTCTTGTCCACGACACGGCGGATATCTCCAAAGCAGCACCGTCCCAGAGGGTGGGTGTTACCGCACCTTAAGCGCTTCGTCGGCTGATGGTTCCCTTGCTTTTATTAATTGCATTGCCAATAGCGTTAAACACTGTGCTTGTGCAGCAAGTCCTCAATTTTCTTTATCTTATCTCTGTATTCCTGGCATTTTTCATCAGTCTCCTCATTCATCGCATTCACCTGTCCGCTGCCCACGTGAAGCGTGGTTTTAGTCAGCATGAAGGACAGTATTTCCTCTTCTTCATTTAAACATTCTCTAATAAACTCCAACTCTTTCCGGAGTTCTTCATCGGTCATCTGTTCGAGACTCTTCTTTGAAGACATACGCTTTGCCCTGCCCGCCCTTTCCTCATAATTTTGATGGTTTATGCTACAAGCCTGCTTTTTTCAATACAGGTTCTATTTCTTCATACCCGTAAAAGCCGATGTGGCGATGAAACTCCATGCCGTTTTTGTCCAGAAATACCTGAGTCGGTATCATGGCAACGCCAAAACGCCTGCCATTTTCCCTGTCTTTCCGAACATCCACAAAGATGACTTCCAGCTTTCCCTTGTAATTCGTCCTCAGCTTTTCCATTACCGGCTTCATCCGCTCGCAAGGAATACATCCTACTGAACCAAGTTCGAGCATGACCACCTTGCCTTCCTTTTTTGCATTGTTCAACACATCATCAATACCCGCAGCATTGCTGCATCCTGACAAAGCGAACAGGCTTAAGAGCACCGTAAAAATAATGAATCTTTTCATAGTCACATCCTCGCGTTTACTTCCGTTAAAGGATTGCTGCTGCGGCTTTCAGCCGGTAAAGCCCCTTTATCTCTTCCTGCATCAATGGAAACTGGATTACGGGAAGGCCGAATCTCTCTTTAATCTCCTCCAGATATTTCATCTGCATCTGTTTTCTGTTCTTGAAAAAGGTATTGGTGCAGACCTCCTCAGAAAGGACCATATTTGCGACAACAAGCTGCGTTTCGATACCTGCCTCTTTCAGATCGAGCATTGCCCTGTATGACTCCATGATCGGCGTGGACTCGGGATACAGCACGAGGCTGAAGACAGTCCTTCTTTTATCCCTCAGCGTACTGATGATATCCCTGAACCTGTTCTGAGCAGTCTCTTTGATTTCAGAGCTTTCTACTGCCGAAACCATCATTTCGACCTGCTTTGCATAGTCGAAGGGAAGGTCAAGGAGTCTCAGTGTATGACCGGTAGGCGCCGTATCAAATACAACAACATCATAATCTCTGCCTTCTATGTACTGTATGAACTTGTCGAAAGCAGCCATTTCTTCTGTGCAGGGAGAATTGAGTTCCTCTTCCATTGTTGCGAGCATATCCTCTGAATATTTCCCCCGTGCCTCGTTCAGGACCCTTTCTTTGTATTCCTGGAACGCCTCCTGCTGGTCCACCATCACCGCAAACAGGTTATCTGTAATCTTCTGCGGCCTGCTTCCGACCTTAACGTCGAGGACTTCGCCGATATGGGCGGCAGGGTCTGTTGTAACAAGGAGGGTCTTAATCCCTTTTTGGGCTATATATAAAGCCGTAATGCAGGATATCGAGGTCTTTCCAACCCCTCCCTTGCCTGTAAAAAAGATTGCCTTTGATTGACTGCCCGGGAGTAAGAGTGCATCAATATCAGGCCGTTCAATCGTCGACGCGAGTTGCTCAGCATGCAAGCGTTCTTTTCCATAAGAAGGTTTTTCCCCTGTGAATAATTCACGGGCTATATCTTTTAATGCGTCAATTCCCTTAACCTCGTTATCACGTAAAAACATGTAGCTTTTTGGCTGTGTAATGGTCTTTTCCGTCTGTCTGATAACGTTCTGCTGTGCATAATATTTTTTCTTGAAGAACGCTATATCACAGACCTCTTCAGGCAATATGCCGTTTATAATAATTTCTCCGGATTTAATTCCGATGGTCTCAAGCTCCTTCGACGCCCTCAGCGTCTCATAGAGGGAAAGCTCCTCAGGACGAATGACAAAAATGAAAGTCGTTCTGCCGGGATCTTTGAGGAGGGCCGTCGCCCCGTCATACTTTTCCTTTGAATCCTGGATTGACTGAACAGGACCGAGACAGGTCTGTCCGCTTCCCTTTGCGGATTCTTCTATATGCTTTGACCAGTCAACAGGAAGTTCAAGGAGC
This sequence comes from Nitrospirota bacterium, assembly GCA_029858145.1. GTDB lineage: Bacteria > Nitrospirota > Thermodesulfovibrionia > Thermodesulfovibrionales > UBA6898 > JAOUFP01. The sequence goes on from JAOUFP010000037.1 coordinate 7,476, forward strand.
CTTATGGTATGGCCTGTGGGAGCTGTGTCGAAGACGATAACGTCGTATTCATCACCCTCCATGAAATCTATAAACCTGTCGAAAGATGCCATTTCAGTGGTGCAGGGGCCGCTCAGGTTTTCTTCGAGAGATGCGATGACATCTTCTGGCATGATCTCCCTGAAGGGACCGATAATGCGTTCCTTATATTCCCGCGTTGCCTCATCAGGGTCTATCTCCATGGCATGGAGGTTATCCATGCCTTTAATCGGCGTAATTTTATGGCCTATCTCCTGCTCAAAAACATCGGCAAGGTTCGAGGCCGGATCGGTAGTTACGATCAACGTTTTTTTGCCCTCTGCTGCGCAATGGATAGCTGTGGCTGATGCCATTGTGGTCTTGCCGACTCCGCCTTTGCCTGAGAAAAACAGGTATTGTGTCATCGTGTCCCCAAAAGATTTATCGGCTTCCTGAATTCCTGGGGTTCAAGGCGAAGGGCCTTGCAGAGGTCTTCATAAGTAGGATACTCACCTGTCCTGAAGACCTCGCCATCTATAAGGGTGACGGGCAGTATCTTCTTGCCGTTTTTACGGAGCAGTTCGGCGATTTTCTTGTTGTCCATAAAAGACTTTGGCTGCTGGGCAAGGTTGAACCGCTCTACTTTAACGCCCTGCTTTTTCAACGCTATTACCGCATCGTTCATCTTAACCAGCACCGGGTCAAGCGCCGGGCCGCAGAGCCCCGATGAACAGCACATTGCCGGGTCATAGATTTCAATTTTCATATTGCACCTCCTGTCGTTACCTTAGCGGCTCCGCCGTTTTTATCTTGCAGTACTGATCTCCGTAATACTTCCGTTGGAAATACTTTGCCACATTGACCAGCCCAATCAAAACTGGAACTTCGACAAGGGGGCCGATGACGGTTGCGAAAGCAACTCCCGAATTAATGCCGAAGACCGCAACAGCAACTGCAATGGCAAGCTCAAAATCGTTTGATGCTGCGGTAAAGCTCAGTGTTGCCGATTTTGGATAGTCTACTCCGATCTTCTTTGCTATCCAGAACGTGACGAGGAACATGAAGACGAAATAGATGAAGAGCGGTACCGCTATGCGCAGGACATCAAACGGCAGTTTGATTATGTATTCGCCCTTGAGCGAGAACATAACAATTATCGTAAAGAGAAGCGCGATAAGTGTCAGTGGGCTGATTCGCGGGATGAATTTATCATGGTACCACTCCTTGTCCTTGAGCTTAATAAGCGTGAACCGGGTAATTATGCCTGCAATAAAGGGGATACCGAGATAAATGAAGACGCTCTTTGCAATCTCACTGATGCTGACTTTTACAATTGCTCCAGAAAGACCAAAGAGCGGAGGCAGCACTGTCACAAAGAACCATGCATAGACCGAATATGTGAGGACCTGGAACAGGGCATTAAATGCTACCAACCCCGCAACATATTCGGAATCGCCGCACGCAAGGTCATTCCAGACGAGCACCATGGCTATGCAACGGGCGAGTCCAACAAGAATAACTCCTATCATGTATTCGGGATGGTCCGGCAGAAATATAATCGCAAGGAAGAACATGACGATCGGCCCTACAATCCAGTTCTGGAGAAGACTGACTGCGAGAATCTTGACATTGCTGAAGACCTTGGGCAGCTCTTCGTACCGCACCTTGGCAAGAGGCGGGTACATCATAAGAATGAGACCTATGGCGATGGGGATGTTTGTGGTGCCGACTGAAAATTTGTTTATGAACTTCTCGGACCCGGGGAAGAAGTAGCCGAGCCCCACGCCGAAGGCCATTGCAGCGAAGATCCAGAGTGTCAGGAAACGGTCGATGAAAGATAGTTTTTTTGCCGAAGCCTTTGCCATGATTATATCTCCTCTTTTTTGATCTGCTGTATGAAATCTTGTATCTTTCTGCCGATAACATCCCTGGCCCTGCGGAACTCCTTCATAATCTCTTCCTCTGTCCCGACAGTGCCGACCGGGTCTTTTACCGGCCAGTGGATGCGCTTTATCTCCGGCGGTGTGCAGGGGCATGATGCCTCGGCATTGCCGCAGAGGGTGATGATCACATCCATCGTTTTAAGCAGGTCTTCGTTTATCTCCTCGGACTTCTGGCCGGAGATATCTATCCCGATCTCGTTCATGACAGCGATAGCCCTTTTATTTACCCCTGCCGCGAGAAGACCCGCGCTGCGGGGCTCAACGAGCCCCTTGCCGAGTGTTCTCGCGAACCCTTCAGCCATCTGGCTCCTGCATGAATTGCCTGTGCATAAAAACATTACCTTCAGCATTTTCTTCCTCCCGCTGCACTTCTTTTACCTGTAACGCAGATCATCTTTGATCCCTTGTCGTTCAGAAAGGCGTCGAGCCTCAGCCTGTCTTCCATTACGGCATCCCCGGAGAGTTTTTCAAGGACCGAGAGGATCAGAAACCTCCTGAAGAGATCTGCCTCATCGAGCCGGTAGTGTATCCATCTGCCCTCTTTCCGGTCTTTTACAAAGCCCGCCTCTTTCAGGGCATTCAGGTGAAACGATACCTTCGGCTGGCTCATCTGCATGGCAGCCACGATATCGCAGACGCACAATTCACCCCTTTCAAGGAGTTTGAGCACCCGCAGCCGTGTTGTGTCGGAGAGCGCCTTGAAGACGTTCGCGAGGTCCTGCATACTTAAGCCTCTTCCTTTATCAGGGCCTTCACCTTCTCCAGGACCGGCAGCGGCTTTCCGGAGTGCTTAAGTTTGCCGTTGACCACGAGGCCCGGCGTTGACATCGTGTATTTCATGATCTCCTGAATTTCAGAGATCTTCTCGACCCGAGCGTCGAGGCCGAGTTCCCTCAACGCTGTCTTCGCCATTTCCTCCATCTTGTGGCAGTTCGCGCACCCTGGGCCCAATACTTTAATTTCCAGCATAAGTAAACCTCCTTAATCAATCATATCTATTCACAGCACCTGTCAGGCAATATTTTGATTCGTGATTCCTTTCTATGCTCTATATCAGCCGTTTTTATGTCAAATAGCCGCGACGCAGCAATAAGTCCGGCCTTAACGATCAGCTCAGCTGGGATGGTTTCATACGTCTTTTCATTAAATTCAATCGTTCTGCATTCCGAGTCGCCGCACGGACCACAGCAAGAACTTTGTCCGGTTCCCGCCCCAAGCCACTCCTCCATCGTCCGGCCGGCAATCAGGATTTTATTGGACTGCAACACATCATTCTTAAAACTCTCGGGATCGATCGCCTTTTTCACCAGGCTGACTTCAATGCCAGAAGGTTTCAGCTCCTGCACGAGACTCTGCACGGCCTTTTCAACTTCCTGTTCAGTCGAGCCGCACCTTTCACAGGTCTTCTTCTGCTCATCAAGCAACCGCTTCCATTCAATGACAAGCGTCTTCATCTCTAAACCTCCTATAAAATCGCGTTGAATAAATAGCCTACCGCTATAATGGTTGCCGTCATAATCCCGACAAACACGCCGAGCAGGGGGATTTTCAAAACCTTCCTCAGGATGATCATCTCAGGAAGCGACAGCGCCGTCACCGCCATCATGAAGGCGAGCATGGTGCCCATGCTCAATCCCTTTTCCATCAATGCGCCCACGATAGGTATGACGCCGGCCGCGTTGGAGTAGAGCGGCACGCCTATCGCCACTGCCAGAGGGACGGCAAAAGGGTTCCCCCTGCCCGCGTAATGGACAAGGAAGTCCTCAGGCACATAGCCGTGGATAAAGCCGCCGATGCCGATCGCTATGAGGATGAAGAGCCATACCTTCTTCAGAATATCCACAGTATTCCAACGGGCAGCACCGAGCCTCTCCCTGAATGCCGGCGCCTCTGTTTCCTGTCCCGCTCCGACATGAATCTTAAATACATACTCCTCTATCCACTTTTCGAGCTTCAGCTTTCCGATGATCAGGCCCGCGAAGATGGCAACAAGAAGGCCGGTGCCGATATAGATCGCAGTTATCTTCCATCCGAAGAGCCCCCAGAGCAGCACCACCGCCACTTCATTCACCATCGGCGAGGAGATGAGGAAAGAGAAGGTCACCCCGAGCGGAACGCCTGCCTCCACGAACCCGATGAAGAGCGGGACCGCAGAGCAGGAACAGAACGGAGTGACAACGCCGAGGAGTGCTGCAAGAATATTACCGATAAATATTTTTTTATGAGACAGGATGCGTTTCGTCTTTTCCGGAGGGAAATAACTCCTGATGACAGAA
>JAOUFP010000423.1 GCA_029858145.1 Nitrospirota bacterium
GCACCAGTATCAAGGTCTTTGTGGAAAACATTAATGCCTATCTGCTTGATGCCAATGCCAGAGGTCGTAAGACAGTGCTCATTATCGAAGAAGCTCAGAATCTCAGTCCCGATGTATTGGAGCAGTTGCGTTTACTCACCAATCTTGAAACGAACCAGAGGAAATTGCTGCAAATAATAATGGTGGGGCAGCCGGAGCTCAAGGAAATATTGTCCCGGCCGGAAGTGCGACAGCTGGACCAACGAATCACTGCCAGATACCATCTTGCCCCGTTATCGAAGAAAGAAGTTGCTGCTTATGTAAATCATCGTCTTGCAGTAGCAGGAGCGAATAATCGCTTATTTCCCCCTTCAAGTATGAATAAACTGTTCCGCTTAAGCGGCGGGATACCCCGCTTGATTAACCTGTTATGTGATCGGGCATTGCTCGGCGCCTATGTCCAGGGACAAGGCAACGTTGATAAGAGAACATTAGTCAAAGCCGCAAAAGAGGTATTCGGTGAAACAAAGGTTAAAGAGATGCCGCGGAATGCGTTCAGATGGGTATTGATCATCCTGGGTATCGTAAGCTCTGCGGTTGTGCTTGCAGCAACTTTCTATAATAATAGTAAATTGCAGACAGTGACGGTACAAACATCGGTAAATCAAAAGCTGGATATATTACAATGGCCGGCCGACAAACCGGTTGATCAGAGCAGAGATATGGCTTACCGGGCTCTATTCAAACAATGGAACATCTCCTATCAAAAACGTGGAAACAACACAGGATGTCAGCAGGCTCTTGATCAGGGTTTAAGCTGTCTTGAAGGACCTCGCAGCTTGAATGAACTGAGCCGCTTAAACAGGCCTGCAGTATTAAAGCTCTTTGATGACAACGGCAGCGAATTCTACGCTGCTTTAATATCATTCCAGGGTAAGACAGCAACAGTTATAGTAGGGGGTGAAACCAGGACTGTTGACGTTAAAGAGATCGAACAAAGATGGCTTGGCGATTACACGCTTCTGTGGCGTACACCACCGGATTATCAGGGCAGTATTTATTTAGGTTATCATGGAACCGTGGTAGAGTGGCTGGAAAAACAGATGGCAATTATCCAGGGTCGAACAGCTCAAAACAAGAAGAACATGGTCTATGATAAAGCGCTTGTCCAGCAGATAAGGAAATTTCAACTTAAAGAGGGTTTGGTGCCGGATGGGATCGTAGGACCTCAGACGATAATCCATTTACAGAACGCAGCTGAAAACGATGAGCCGGTTTTAGCAGGGAAGAGGGAGAACAAATAGGTATGTCTTATATTCTTGATGCCCTGAAAAAATCCGAGAAGGAACGTCAACGCGGTTCGGTGCCGGATGTTCTGACACTTCAAGATTCAATAGCGCAGGAACCGAAGAAGCGTTTGCTGTGGCCTTATCTGCTTATAGTTGCATTGCTTCTGCATGCTGGCTTAATAGTATGGTTGCTGGGTATATGGCAGCCGAAGACAAACAAGATTTCAAGCCCGGCATCTGAACAGATTGGATCTCGGACACTCAAATCAATGCGTGCCGATACCGGTGTTCCGTTGCCAGTCGGGACCGCGTCATATAGCCAGGTCAAGACCACCGGTTCTGAAGGCAAGGCATACGTAAATGATTCGAGGGAAAAGTCGGTACCCCCTGTAGAGAAGCATACAAAAATAAAGGTGAAGAGTGCTCCACAAGATGTTGCAGTACAAACTCAATCTGATGTAAAAAGAAGAGTTGAAAGCAAACCACTGCAAACTATTGATACGGGAACATTGTATGAAGTTATGCCGTTCGAGCCAAAGAATGTCCGGGTAACTCCATCCGGTTCGCAAAATACCACGGATGTTGAGATTGCCGCTGGTAAAAAGGTATTTAACCTGAAGGAGCTGCCATTATCCATACAACAGAAACTGCCGGCCTTTTCCATTTCGGTCTCTCTTTATTCTGACGATCCATCTTCTCGAATGGCGAGAATCAATGGACAAGTGATACGGGAAGGACAATATTTGACTGCCGGACTGAAGTTGGAAGAGATTACGCCGGATGGAGTTATTTTCATTTACCAAAACTACCATTTTCGTGTTGGACTAAAGTAGTTATGACCGGCAAATAGGGGTTTAATGGCATACTTTAATCGGTTATCTTTACTTCATTAAAATTAACATCGTATAATATCTTCTCATATTTTTTTTTAAACAAAAAGAAACAAGATAAGAGGATAATAGCGGATGAGAATAATTGTATGTATTAAGCAGGTTCCGGATACTGCCGAGGTTAAAATTAATCCTGAGACAGGGACTTTGATAAGAGAAGGCGTTCCGAGCATCATCAATCCTTTTGATATGCATGCTATTGAGGCAGGACTTCAGATAAAAGAAAAGGTTGAAGGGAAGGTGACTGTTCTTACGATGGGGCCTCCACAGGCTGAGACTGCCTTAAGAGACGCGATATCGATGGGTGCCGATGATGCGCTGCTCCTTTCCGACAGGGCATTCGCCGGCTCTGATACCTGGGCGACGTCGTACACGCTGTCAAAGGCAATAGAAAAGCTCGGTGCGGACATAATAATCTGTGGCAAACAGGCAATAGACGGGGATACAGCACAGGTAGGCCCTGAGGTAGCGGAATTTCTGAATATTCCTCATATCTCATACATAAAAAAAATAGAAGATGTCACGCAGGGTTCCATACGGGTTCAGAGAATGATGGATGAAGGGCATGATATTGTTGAATCGACTCTTCCTGTTCTCTTGACAGTGGTAAAGGAGCTGAACG
>JAOUFP010000424.1 GCA_029858145.1 Nitrospirota bacterium
CTAACGACAATAAGGTCCCCGGTCTCGTAAAGACCTTCGGCCGCAGCCAGGGCACCGGCAACAGTCTCCGCTTTTCTTGAGGCGTATCCCATCGCCCCGGCGACAACCTGAAGTTTTTCCACCGAAGCGGCCCTGCCGTACGCAGGGGCGGCAAAGAGTATTTCTGCTGCCAGGGGGAGCAGGGGTTTCAGTATGCCTTCGATATCCTTGTCGCCCATCACGCCGGCAATCAGTATGATCCTCTTGTACTTTGTGCCCGCTACTTTCCGGAGGAAAGAACCAAGGGCCGCCGCTGCCTGGGGATTGTGCGCGCCGTCGATAAGTACCGGCGGGGATTCCTTTATCATTTCGAGCCTGCCGGGCCACCTCACAGCGCTGAGACCCTTCCTTATATCACCTCCCAGCTCAGGATATTTCTCTGCTGCTGCTTCCACCGCCTTGATCGCAAGGGCTGCATTCATCACCTGATACTCGCCTGACAGGGCCACCACAACATCCCGGTACGCATTGCACCCCTGATAATGAAGCGCGACCGCTTCCGGGTCACCCGACGCGATTTCCGCCGTGAACTCCGCATTGTAACGGAACAGCGGGGCCCCGGCCTCTTCACAGCGGCGTTCAATGACCCTCATGACCCCGGGACTCTGTCCGGCCGCCACCACCGGCACCCCCGCCTTTATTATCCCCGCCTTTTCCCTGGCGATGTCCTCCAGGGTATCCCCGAGAAACTCGCGATGGTCCAGCCCGATGCTCGTAATGACAGAGACCTCCGGCAGGAGAATGTTCGTCGCATCCAGCCTTCCGCCCATGCCGACCTCAACCACCGCCCATTGCACCTGCATTTTCCTGAAATACAGAAAGGCCATTGCGGCAACCACCTCGAAAAAAGTCGGACTGAAGTCTCCGGGCCCCGACACCACCTGCCTGACTTCGTCCGCGAGCGCTATGACTTCATCTTCTGATATCTCCTGCCCGTTGACCCTTATCCTCTCGGTGAAACTCACAAGATGGGGCGAGGTGAAAAGTCCTGTCCTGACGCCCTTTGTCCTGAGGAGGGATTCGATCATCGCTGAGGTGGACCCTTTGCCGTTCGTGCCCGCGACATGAATGGAAAAAAAAGATTTCTGCGGTTCTCCGAGGGCAGACATCAGCCGCTTTATATTATCGAGGCCGAACTTCATGCCGTGCTGCTGGAGGCCGTAGAGATACTCTATTGTGTCTCCGTATCTCATGTCAGCAGGCCGATGATCTGTCCTATCGTCTTTTTCAGTTCTTTCCGGTCGGCTACAATGTCTATCATCCCGTGATCGAGCAGGAACTCCGCCCTCTGAAAATCTTCGGGAAGCTGCTGCTTTATCGTCTGTTCAATCACCCGCGCCCCCGCGAACCCGATGAGGCTCTTCGGTTCGGCGATGATGATGTCGCCCAGCATGGCAAAACTGGCCGTAACTCCCCCGAATGTGGGATCGGCGAGCAGCGAAATATAGAGGATGCCGTTTTCATTCAGCTTGGCGATCGCGGCAGACACCCTGGCCATCTGCATCAGCGAAAATATGCCTTCCTGCATCCTTGCTCCTCCGGAAGAGGCAACGGTGATCAACGGTATTTTTTTCTCCAGCGCAGCCTCTGCCGCCCTCATGATCTTTTCTCCGACAACAGACCCCATGCTTCCGCCCATAAAAGAAAAGTCCAGGATCACCATGATGACGGGCTTTCCCTCCACCATCGCCTCACCCGAGATGGCAGCCTCTTCCAGACCGCTCTTTTTCCTGTTTTCCTCAAGCCTGTCTTTATAGGGGATCCGGTCCTTGAAATTCAGGGGATCCTTCGATGCCAGCCCGGTATCTATTTCAACAAAACTCCCTTCGTCGACGAGAAGGCTGATCCGCTCTCTGGCGCTTATCCTGAAATGATAATTGCATTTAGGACATATCTTCAGGTTTTTATCGATTTCCTTCTTGTATATAATCTCCTTGCAGCTGTCGCACTTTACCCACAGCCCCTCGGGAATCTTGATCTTCTTTTCGGCTTTCACCTCTTTGCTCTTTTTAAACCACGCCATAGAATTACCTGTCCTTCTCAGTTGTTTCGCGTTTATTTCACTGCCCGTCTTCACGCTGCTGTTTTTGCATCCGTATTATACCTGATACGACTCGCCTTCCTTGACTATCCTCATGTCGACTTTTTTCCTGTCTCTCACTTCCCTTATCTCCCTGCTGATCTGTTCCAGATACTGGGGTTTGGGATGGGTAATAAAAATCTTTTTTGGGGAAAACCGCATTTTCTCCATTTCCCTTTTCAGTAATCTTGCCGTTAAATGCCCGGTTTTTACCGCCAGCTTTTCCAGCCTGTTCGGAAAAGAGACCTCTACAATGACCGCATCGATATTGAATGGGACGTTCCATATCGCGTCTGTCGGACCGGTATCGCCTGTATAAAGAAGCGCTTTGCCCTGCCTGTCGCAGAGAATATATCCCACTGCAGGGACGGTATGATTGACCCGGTAGGCATGGGCCGTATACCCGTTGACGGCGAAAGACTTTCCCGTTGTTATCGTTTCCAGTTTGATGACAGGCTCCAGCGAGGAAGAAATCTTTGTGAAATCCGGCCATATCTTGTTATTCAGGAGATGCTTCTTCAGGGCCGCGAGCGTCTCCCTTACCCCGAACAGCTTGATGCTGTGCCGCTTGTTCTTGATAATGATATTATCGGCAAGAAACGGGATCGCCTTGATGTGGTCAAGATGCGCGTGGGTGATGATGATGTCCCTGACCT
>JAOUFP010000426.1 GCA_029858145.1 Nitrospirota bacterium
CCCTCGCGTGAATCTTGTCAGTCGAGATGCCGATCTCGGCACCGAGTCCGAACTGGAATCCGTCATTGAGGCGGGTCGACGCGTTGATCATGACCGCGGAAGAGTCGACCTCCTTCAGGAACCTCATCCCCTTTGCATAGTCTTTCGTGACAATGGATTCGGAATGGGCAGAACTGTATTTTGCTATATGCTCCATGGCGTCATCGATATCCCTGACCACCTTCACGTTCAGGGTCAGGTCAAGATATTCATTGTAATAATCTTCTTCTTTCGCGGCACTGATCGCGGCCACGATCTTCCTGGTCTCAGGGCACCCCTTAATGGTCACCCGCGCGGTTTTAAACCTTTTGACCATCGCAGGAAGAAAGCCCTTTGCTATTTTCCTGTCGACGAGCATCGTTTCCATTGCGTTGCAGGTGCCGGGACGCTGGACCTTTGCGTTAAAACAGATGTCCTCGGCCATTTTAAGGTCTGCGTCGCTGTCGACAAACACATGGCATACTCCCTTATAGTGTTTGAGCACCGGGATCCGCGAGTTCTCGGTAACAGCCCTTATGAGCCCCTCTCCGCCCCTCGGGATGATAAGGTCGACAATGCCTTCGAGCTTGAGCATCTCCATTACCGCTTCCCTGTCAGTGGTGTCCAGGAACGTTATCGCCCCTTCATGAATGCCTTCTTTCTTTGCGACATCCCTCAATATCTTCACGATGGCCTTGTTTGAATGTATCGCCTCGGAGCCGCCGCGCAGGATCACCGCGTTCCCGGCCTTCAGGCAGAGGCTTGTAGCGTCTGCCGTGACATTCGGCCTTGACTCATAAATAATGCCTATCACCCCTATCGGCACGCGCATTTTCCCGACAGTCATGCCGTTCGGCCGCCGCCACATCTTCAGTACCTCTCCCACAGGGTCGGGAAGAGCGGCCACTTCAACAAGTCCCTGGGCCATTTCACTGATCCGCTTTTCGTTCAGGGTCAGCCGGTCGACCATCGCGCCGGAGAGCCCTTTCTTTTTCGCAAGCGCAATGTCCCTGCCATTTTCCCTTATGAGCTCTTTCGAACGCTTTTTGAGCGCCTCTGCCATCCTGACGAGTGCGTTGTTCTTCTGCTGTGAGGATGCCTTTGCAAGCGAGCGGGCGCCTTCCCTGGCCTCTGTTGCCTTTGACAAAACGAATGCCTTTATATCCATACCCACCTCCGGGAATAATGATTACAGCGTATTTTGATCATTGCATTATAGCATAATCCGGATATCCTGAATGCAGCGTTGCCCCGCGGCAGTTCTCTCCGGGGGCAGTTCCCATCCCCCTTGCCTAATCAGCCGTCTTACTTTTAAAATGTCTTATGTCTCACATAACAATCCTTCCTACAGATTTGAGAAACCAGATCGCGGCCGGGGAAGTTATCGAAAGGCCCGCCTCTGTATTGAAGGAACTCGTCGAAAATGCGATAGATGCGGAAAGCAGCGAGATCAGGGTGGAGGTCCTCAGCGGCGGCAAGCGGATGATAAAGGTCTCGGACAACGGGACCGGGATGGACAGGGAAGATGCCCTGCTCTCCTTTGAACGCCACGCGACCAGCAAGATAAGGAACTTTGAAGATCTCTTCGATATCAGGTCCCTCGGATTCCGCGGAGAAGCGCTCCCGTCCATAGCTTCCGTATCAAAGGTAAAACTCGTAACCGGACTGAAAGGTTCTTCCTCTGGCATATCGATCGAGATAGACGGCGGAACGGTAAAGGAGGTCCGGGATGCCCCTCTTGCAGGGACCGTTTTTGAAATACGGGATCTCTTTTTCAATACGCCCGCCAGAAAAAAATTTCTCAAGACAACCAATACTGAACTTTTCCATATCATAGATACCCTCACCAGGGAAGCCCTGCCGCACCATCACATAGGGTTCACCCTCGTGACAGACAATCACGAAACCATGAACCTGCCCAGGGCGTCCGGGCTCAGGGAACGGCTGATGCAGGTGTTCGGGAATGAATTCCTCGGAGGGCTCATAGAGGTGAATTCTGCAGGAGAAGGCCTTGAGTTATCTGCGTTTGTCTCGGACAGCGGGAATTTCAGAAACAGCAAGTCGCATCAATATATATTTATCAACAACAGGCCGATAAAAGACATTTCCATTTCCCATGCCGTATACAAGGCATACGAAGGGATACTTCCACCGGACAAGCACCCGATATTCTTCATTTTTCTCTGTATCGATCCTCGGAGAATAGATTTTAACGTACACCCGACAAAGCGGGAAGTACGGTTCGAAGACAAGGAGTCCATTTACCGTTTTGTCAACAGCCAGTTACGGGACCGGGTAAAAGAAGACAGAACTGAATACGCCAGACAGTTTGCAGAAGCCCCGGGTGAAGTCTTCGAAACGCCTTCCTTTCAGAGATACTTGCCAGCTGGGATATCACCCATGCCGCCGGGGCAGTCAATTGTCGCCGAGAACCTCGACCTCACCTACCGGCCCTCCCTGCCATTCATTTACCTCGGCGATACCTTCGTCGCGGTCTCCGGCAAAGGCGGCCTCACCATCATAGACCATCACGCGGCCCATGAAAGAATCCTGTACGAGAGACTGCTGAAAGGTTTACCGTCATTGACGCGCCAACTCCTTTTTCCGAAACAGGTCAGGGTTTCCGCAAAAGAACACGCGGCACTTCTTGACAACAGGGAGATGTTATCTGCCTTCGGCTTCGAGATCGATAATTTCGGTAATTCCACAGTGGTAGTCAGGACAATCCCCGACGAACTTGACGATGCCGGCA
>JAOUFP010000425.1 GCA_029858145.1 Nitrospirota bacterium
CAGAGGCATTCGGACTGATCGAGGCGAGTCCGGAACTGAAGGAATTTCCTTCACTTAAAAAAACAGTTGAGGTATTCTGGAAAGGCAAGGTCGATTTTTACAAGACCGGATGAGGGAGGACTTATGCCGAAAAAAATATACGAAAACTTTAAAAAGGGGATAGAAAAGATAAAATGGTTCGCGACGCTTTTCTCCGAGAGGATAAATATCGAGATCGCCATATTCAAACTGCTCTACCGGTCTGACGAGATGGCAAAAAAGAGGGACGTTCTTCTGAGAGGAATCGGTGAACGCGTGGTCGACCTGAAGGGACAGGGTGAGAAAAATATCTTCAGGGACAGTGCCGTGATCGAAGCCCTCGATGAGATCGGGAACATCGACAAGCATATCGACGACCTGAAACATCAGGCTTCGGAGATCAGCAGGGTCGCCGGCTAAATGGTTTTTTATATCTTTCTTTTCGTCTTTGGCGCGCTGATCGGTTCTTTTTTAAATGTCTGCATATACCGGATACCGCGCGGCCGGTCGATCATCTGGCCGTCTTCCCGGTGCCCTTCCTGCAACAACCCGATCAGGGCGTATGACAACATCCCGGTCATCAGCTACATCTTTCTCCTGAGGGGCAGGTGCCGATACTGCAAAGAAAGGATATCGATGAGATATCCCCTCGTAGAGGCGCTCAACGCCTGCTCCTATCTGCTTGTCTTCTGGAGGTTCGGCTTTGGATGGAGTTCCGCGATTTACTGCGTCCTCTGTTCCGCGCTTATCGTTATCACGTTTATCGACATTGATTTCCAGATTATCCCGGACAGGATCACCCTGCCGGGTATTCCCATAGGTATTGCCGCGGGTTCTTTCCTGCTTCCCGACCCCTTTCTCAGGGCAACGGCCCTTGGATACAAGGCCGCGCTCATCGGCGCGGCGAGCGGCTTTGCTTTTTTTTATATGGTGGCTTTTCTCAGCATTGCGCTGCTGAAGAAGGAAGGGATGGGCGGCGGCGATGTCAAGATGATGGCGATGGTGGGCGGTTTTCTCGGCTGGAAGGGCGTGATCCTCACGACCTTCCTCGGCAGCCTCTCCGGCTCTGTCATCGGCATCGGTCTGATCGCATTCAGGGGGAGGGAGAAGGGATCGCTCATACCGTTCGGGCCGTTTCTTGCCCTTGGCGCGATAGTCTCGCTGTTTTTCGGACAGGAGATACTGATGTGGTACCTCTACTGAACCTGAGCGTTTCATGGAGGAATATGCGATTGATGCTGAAGTATACGCTGACGAAGATGAATGTGTCCGCTTTACATAGCAGTATGCGCTGCAGACCGGGGAATCCGCAATGATGCAACATCCGCTTGCTCTCATCACGATCGCGGCCGTCCTTTTCTTCATCTTTCTCCTTTACCTCGTCAGGCTGGTCTTCAATATCCAGAAAAAAAGAATGGAGGCAAAAAACAGGGAGGTGACCCAGGTCGGGTTTGTCGTCGACACCTTCCACGAACTCGTCTCGAAACTCAAGGAAAAGGAAAAGGAACTCGAAGACCTCAGGAAGAACGCGGAGGAACGGGCGGGGGCCTTCGAAATTTACAATGAGGACATTCTCCAGAGCGTGCCGAGCGGCGTGGTGAGCTTTGACCGGGAAGCGAGGATAACGAAGATGAATGCCGCTGCCGAACATATCCTCGGACTGAAAGAATCCGGCGTCCTGATGAAGGCATATCATGAAGTATTCCGCAGTCCGATAGCGGAACTGATCGACCGGAGGGAGACGGTGGAGAGGGCTGAAGTGAGTTATCTCACCGCCAGCGGAAAGAGGATCTGGCTGGGGCTGAACGTCTCTCCGCTCAAGGACAGCAGGGACAATGACATCGGCCAGTTGCTCGTGTTTACCGACCTTACGGAACTGAAGGCGTTCCAGTCGCAGAAGGACCTGAGGGAGAGGCTGTCGACCCTCGGCGAGATGTCAGCGGGCATCGCCCATGAAATGAGGAACCCGTTGGCCGTGATCTCCGGCTATACAAAAATGCTTTCGAAAAAAGTGGATGCTTCGATGAAACCGGCTGTCGAGGCGATAGCAGGGGAAGTTGCCGTGATGGACAGGATCATCAGCGATTTCCTTTCCTTCGCGAGGCCGACAGACATGGTTGTTTCGGATGTCGACCTCAAGGAACTTCTGGAAGGCTGTCTCGGTTCCCTGGAGGAGAGGTCGGCGGGGATTGGCGTCTCGCTCAATGCCGGTTCATTGCCGCGGATCAGGGCTGATGAGGTGCTCCTGAGGCAGGCGTGCACGAACCTCATGCAGAATGCGCTCGAAGCCATGCCCGAAGGCGGGGATCTGAAGATCACCGGCTTTACGGATGACCATATCTGCATATCCATCTCGGATACCGGCCACGGCATCCCCGAAAGTATCAGGGACAAGATATTCCTTCCCTTCTATACCACCAAGGAGCGCGGCACGGGCCTTGGCCTTGCCATTGTCCACAAGATCGTCGTCTCTCACGGCGGTGACGTAAAGGTCGAGACCGGCGACAAAGGCACGACATTCACGATAAGGTTTCCCCGGAAGCTTATCGTCTCCTGAGCAGACTGCTGTTTGTATCTCTCCCACGGTTTGATAACTCAAAGATAGCCCGGATCATCTATGAATATGCGGCAGCACTTTAGGAGCCTGTCGGACTTATGTTAATCAATGTTGTTGTATTTGCATTAGGGAATCTGTGGCGAGAGAGTATTTTCCCATAATTGCCGAGCGTCGTATATTTCAGCTTAGGAACAC
>JAOUFP010000427.1 GCA_029858145.1 Nitrospirota bacterium
CTTTTTTATAGTCATTTCCGTTGCTGCGATTCTCTTTATGCTCTGGGTGATTTTCACCGCAAGTGAGGACTACAGGATATTTTCCCTGCTCGCAGGCGGCGCAACAGGTAATCTCATCGACCGGCTGACGCTCGGATATGTGGTGGATTTTTTAGATGTGACGGTTTCAGGGCGTCACTGGCCTGCGTTCAATGTCGCTGATTCCGCGCTGACAGTTGGCATAGCATTCCTCATAGTAAACCTCCTGATAAAGAGGAGCTGATGTTCCCGGTATTGATCAGAATAGGCCCGCTGACTATCCACACATACGGTTTTCTTATCGCGACCGGTTTTCTTGTTGCACTGGCGCTTGCATTGCGAGAGACGAAAAAAACAGATCTGCCGAATGAACGCATCATTGATATCGGCTTCTACGCGCTCATCGCCGGGATTATCGGCTCGCGGCTGTTCTTTATTGCGACGAACTGGGTGCACTATTCAGAACATCCCATTGATATGATAAAGATATGGGAAGGCGGTCTTGTTTTTTACGGAGGCGTGCTCTTTGCTGTCCCCACGGTCATCTGGTATGCGAAGAAGAAAGCGCTTCCTCTCTGGCAGACAGCGGACGTCTGGGCGCCGTCTATTGCGATTGGGCATGCGATAGGGAGGCTCGGCTGCTTCTGCGCGGGGTGTTGCTACGGCAAGCCCGCGGAAGGACTGCCTTGGGCGGTCACCTTTACCAACCCTGAATCCCTTGCGATCATAGGGACTCCTCTCCATCCGACTCAGCTGTATGAGTCTGCCGCGGAACTCCTGAATTTTCTCATCCTCATCACACTGAGGAGACATCAGTCCTTCACCGGGCAGCTGTTTTGGGTATATATCCTGAACTATGCGATTATCAGGTCAGTGGTAGAACTGTTCCGGGGAGACGAGGTAAGGGGCTTTCTTTTTCCAGGTTTTTCGTACTCACAGTCTATAAGTGTTGTCATGTTCGTCACATCGGTAGTCTTTCTCCTCATATTGAAGAAAAGAAAGAAAGTGTGATATCCTGCCTTATAAAATGAAGTCTGAACCGAACAAAGTCACAACAATAGCGCTGATCGCTTTCGCGCTCATCTTTTTTTCTGTCGGCTGTTCGAATATCGACAAGAATAAATTCAGGGAACTCAGAAAGTCTGCCAGGTCCATCGACAAGGCGGTCAAGGATCCACTCCTGCCTTACGGGCAGTTCAAAGAGAAGTTTCAAAAAATGACTGATGAGATGACAAAGACAAGGGCGCTTGTGAGCAACGAGGAAGAAAAGGTGTTGCTTGGTTCCTATGAAGAGCTTTTTCAGACCTATCAGGAAGGCAACCTGTTTTGGGAGCATAAGATAGAATCATCCATATATGGCTGGATACCCAGAGGAAGGGTCTATGTGGATGACCAGCTCCGCCCTCTCGTGGAGAAATATCAGTTCCCTACAGAACCCCACCTCGTTGAACTTACTGGTCATCGCTTTGAAAGCATTTCAGCGGAGTCGCTCAAAGTCATATGGGAAAAAGCACACGAACAGCTTAAGAAGGTGAAGTACTGAAGACCTTTTGGCACGTAGTTATTCCTGTTTGACCTCATGAAGCATTCTTCGTATTATTTGACTTTCGAACACTCCCAGGCTTGAGCAAAAGTATCTGGGGTGGGGAGGGTTTCTCACAGAAGTTCTCAACAGTTTCAATTTTCGATAAATGAGTGGTCCCCTTGAACTCGCCATCTTCGGTCAGTCTCCCAATACTGCTGAGTACAGGTACAATGCGGCGCGTGGGAAAATGCTTTATGAACTGAAGAGTATTTCCAGGAAGGTCTCTTGAAATGACCTTATTATCTTGTTCTTCCTTGTTGTTACACATATATGGTCAGTTGAGATAAGGTGATCCAGTGAAACATAAGACAGTTTCTTTTCCCTGAAGACAGGCAGACCCTTCACAATAGATGCAAATGAAACACCAAGGCCCTTCTCAACATAAAGGGCACTGAGTTCAACGTTCGATGATTCCATTATCACAAAATAGTTCAGTCCTCTTTCTCGGAAAAGTTCTTCAAGTTTAGTGCGGTGCGGAAATTCACCACTTTTAGGCGGCAGTATCAAAGGATTTTGGACAATCTCCTCCAGGGATATTTTCTTCAATTTAGACAGGGAATGTTCACGCGGCGTAAGCAAAGTGGGTTCAACCTTTTTCCAGCGCTGTTTATTCAATTCGGCGGGGATTCTACTTTCCAGAGCAATGCCAAAATCGACATCTCCTTTCTTTACCAGTTCAATAACCTCTCTCTGCGGACGATCAAGCAAAGAAAGCTCGACCCACGGAAGTCGTTGAGTATATCTCTCTATGACAGCAGGCAATAGGTGATAGAGCGTAGTAAACGGTGCCGCAACTCTCAGTCGACCTTTCTTGAGACCCTTATGCTCCGCAATGTCTTCGGTCAGGTGGTCATGCATTTGGATCAGCATCTCGGCAAAGCCGTAGAATCTTTCCCCAAGCGGAGTAAGCAGATTTTTCGCTTGCCGACTCTTTCAAGCAGTTGGCAATCCAACTCCTCTTCAAGAGCTTTGACCTGCTGCGTCAGTGCCGACTGCGTTCTGTACGTGGCCTCGGCTGCACGAGTAAAGCTTTTGAGCTTTGCCACATGATAATAGCCTATAACTTGCTGCCACTCCATATCTGCTGTCCTTTCGGGTTACATATTATTTTTCCTAATGACAATTATGTTAATAATTAATTTTTGCAATATCAA
>JAOUFP010000428.1 GCA_029858145.1 Nitrospirota bacterium
ATAAGATATTGAAAAACCTTGACACAGAAAGTGCGAAAATACTGTTTGATAGTATTTATAAATAGGGTTTATAATGCGCATTAAAACATCCATGCTTGCGCGCTTGCTAACTGCCGTTCTTCCCCGCTTGCTTGCTTTCACGAAGTGACTCGCCGTGGCCCAGTTGACTCATAAGAAAATGTTACCGAAGGATCGCTGACTCAATGTGAATTTTTATAGAAGGAGGGCAGAGGGACACTTCCCATATTTTCTATGTCAGTTTTACTGCCAACGATGGAGAGCGCATCGGGCTGGTCGGCAGGAACGGCCACGATAGGGTCTCTCATCTGTAATTAATAAATTCGATATGGAAATCGAAATCTTTTTCCTTCAGCATCTTTATGACTGACTGGAGATCGTCTATCTTCTTCGCTCTGACACGTACCTGGTCTTTCTGGATTTCAGACTGGACCTTGAATTTCATATCCTTGATAAGCTTCACAATATCCTTGGCCTTTTCAGTAGGTATGCCCTGTTGGAGGCCTATAACCTGCCTTACCGTATCACCTGCCGCTTTTTCGATCTTCCCGAAGTTTAAAGATTTCAGTGAGACATGTCTCTTCACGAGTTTACCCTTGAGGATATCCGTCAAACTGTTCAGTTTGTAATTATCGTCAGAGATAAGCGTGATCTCTGCCTTGTCTTTATTAAGATCAATGCTGCTTTTGCTTCCCTTGAAGTCAAACCGCTGACTTATTTCTTTCGCAGCCTGCTGCACAGCATTCGATACTTCCTGCATATCGACTCTGCTGACAATATCAAACGAATGTTCGTCCGCCATAGGAATCTCTCCTTCACGATGAGATGATATTGTGAATTATCACCATTTTATCTTTCCAGGTCAAGTATCTTCGAAGAAGTGCCTTCAAATCTTCGTACCGCTAACCGTTCGGCTAATTCGGAGATTTCAATGCTGTGAGGTGAGACTTTTAGAAATGAAGCGGGAACAACAAGGCAGGTACCCACGCCAAGCTTGAGCTTGGGATTCAGGCTCGCATCAGTGAAAAGAGCAGTACTGTTTCACCGGATCACTTTTTTCTGAAGGCATCGTAAAAAAGGTTATTTACGAACCGCTTTGTTTTTTTATCGTCCTTATCACGTTTTGTCACGGCCTTCAGATCTGGTTTTACGTTTTCCTTTTTGGCTGTAGCTTCTGCTCCGGCCTGTCTGCTCTTCATTGAGAGGGAAATGCGTTTCCGCTGCAGGTCAACATCCAGTACTGTGACCGTCACCTTCTGATGAACTTTCACCACATCTCCGGGATTTTTAACAAACCTGTCGGAAAGTTCGCTGATATGCACGAGTCCGTCCTGGTGTACTCCTATGTCAACGAAGACACCAAATGCTGTGATATTGGTGACGATACCGGGCAGCTTCATCCCTGGCTTCACATCCTCGATCTTTCCGATACCCTCTGCAAATACGAAGGACTCGAACCGTTCACGTGGATCCCGTCCGGGTTTGGCAAGCTCGGCCATAATGTCACTTAGTGTAGGCATACCTACCGTGTCGGTCACGTATCTCGAAAGATCGATGTTTTTCCTAAGCCCCCTGTCCTTCATCAGGTCAATTATCGAACAACCCATATCCCTGGCCATGGTGTCGACAATATGATAGCTTTCCGGGTGGACTGCGCTTCCATCGAGTGGGTTTTCAGCGTCCTGTATACGCAGGAACCCGGCTGCCTGTTCAAAGGCCTTCGGCCCCAGGCGGGGGACCTTCCTCAGTTCCTGTCGTGACCTGAAATGACCGTGTTCGTTCCTGAACGCCACGATGCCCTTTGCAAGCTGCGGACCCAGCCCCGAGACATAGGTAAGGAGTTGCCTGCTCGCTGTGTTCACCTCAACACCCACCCTGCTGACGCAGCTGACAACCACATCATCAAGACTCTTCTTCAATGCAGTCTGGTCCACATCGTGCTGGTATTGTCCAACCCCGATGGACTTCGGATCTATCTTCACCAGTTCGGCTAATGGGTCCATGAGACGCCTCCCTATGGAAACCGAACCGCGGACAGTTACATCATAATCTGGAAATTCATCCCGTGCCACCTCTGAAGCCGAATAAATAGAAGCGCCGCTTTCATTCACCATCACAACCTTAATCTCCTCCGGAAGGCCGAGCCCCTTAATAAAGGCTTCTGTCTCCCTTCCTGCAGTGCCGTTTCCTATTGCTATCGCCTCTATCCCGAAACGTCCGCAGATGTCCCTGATCTTTATTGCTGCCTCCTCAATCCCTTTACCAGATAAGTGGGGATAGATAGTACCGTTATGGAGCAGTTTGCCCTGCCGGTCAAGACAGACCACTTTGCACCCGGTCCTGAAACCCGGGTCGATGGCAAGGACGTTCTTTCTGCCGAGTGGAGGAGAAAGCAGAAGCTGCCTCAGGTTCTCTACAAAGACCCGTATAGCCTCTGCATCCGCCCGCTTCTTTGCTGCAAGGCGGATTTCAGTCTCCATGGAAGCAGACAACAGCCGTTTGTAACTGTCGTGAACAGCGGCTTTCACCTGCTTCGGTGCCGGACCGCTTCCCTTTATGAAAAGCGCTTCTATCAGGCTGAGTGCCTCATCTTCGGGTGGCAATATGCGGAGAATAAGGAACCCCTCGTTCTCTCCCCGGCGAATGGCCAGGACCCTGTGTGAAGGGGCCTTTGCGACAGGCTCTTCCCATTCATAATAGTCTTTGTACTTTATCCCTTCTTCCTCTTTG
>JAOUFP010000038.1 GCA_029858145.1 Nitrospirota bacterium
ACCCGGACCTCTTCGCGGGGGGCGGCCGACAGGGAAACCCTTACCGTGTCGCCTATTCCTTCCTCCAGAAGTATGCCCAGTCCGACAGAACTTTTAATGATGCCGGTGAACGAAGGCCCTGCTTCTGATATTCCTACATGGAGAGGATATCTGAATCTGCGGGAAAAAAGCCTGTAGGCGTCGACGGTCGTCGGGACATTCGATGCCTTGAGAGAGACCTTTATATCCCTGAATCCGAGCTGCTCAAGGATGCCGATGTGCTCCTCAGCGCTTTCCACGAGCGCCTCCGGGGTCGGATGCCCGTATTTTGCGAGGAGTTTTTTCGAGAGAGAGCCCGCGTTTACGCCGATACGAATCGGGATATGCCTGTCTGACGCTGCTGAGACGACTTCCGCCACCTTCCAGCGGGCTCCGATGTTGCCGGGATTGATGCGCAGGCCGTCCACCCCCTGTTTTATCGCCTCGAGGGCGAGCCGCCAGTCGAAATGGATATCCGCGATGACCGGTATCGCAACGCGTTTCGTTATGCTGCCGAGTGCCTTTGCCGCCTCGATGTCGGGAACTGCTATTCTGATGATTTCACAGCCTGCCTTCGCGAGCGCCTTTATCTGTCTGACAGTGGACGGCACATCTCTCGTGTCCGTCTTGGTCATCGACTGAACAGAGACCGGGCTGCCGCCGCCCACCGGTACGCCGCCGACAGAGATTATTCTTGTTCTGCTACGACGCGTTGTTTTCACTTTTTTCGTTTTCTTTCATCTCCTGCTTTCTCTGCCTGTAGAGCTTGACCGCCTCCAGATGTTCCTCGGCGGTAGTGGAAAACCGGTGCGTGCGGTCATCCAGGGAAACAAAATATATATACGGCACAGCAGCGGGATAGAGAGCCGCCATAATCGATTTAAGGCCGGGAGAGGCGATCGGCCCCGGGGGAAGCCCCTTGATCTTGTAAGTGTTGTACGGCGTCTTGCGCCGCAGGTCCTCCCTCGTTATCCTTTCTCTGGAACTTTTAATGCCGTAGATTGCCGTCGGGTCTGCCTGCAGGGGCATCTTCTTTTTCAGCCGGTTGTGGTAAACAGCAGAAATAAGAGGGCGTTCAGAGTCTACTACCGCTTCTTTCTCGATGATCGAGGCAAGGGTCAGAAGCTCGTTTTCCGTCATGCCGATCTCTTCCATCCGGGTGAGGACATCGTAGGTGAATTTTTCCCTCATCTTGTCGATCATGCTTCCGACCGCATCTTCCGGCGGAACGCCTTTCGGTATTCTGTAGGTATCGGGGAAAATATAGCCTTCGATGCTGTTTGACTCTATTTCATACGATTCGAGAAAATCGCGGTTTTTCGCAAGCTTCATGAAGTCTTCTTTTGTCATGACATTGCTTTTTTCGAGCTGTTCTGAAATCTCCAGGAGTGACTCGCCCTCGGGGATCGTCACCGCGTATTCGATTATCTGTCCCCTGCGGATGATCCTGAATATTTCAAAGGGGCTCATGCTGCCCCATATCGAGTAGAATCCGGCCCTGATTTTTCTGTCCGCTCCTGTCAGCCTGCCGACAATGAGGAACATGTTTTTGTCGCGTATGAGTTTTTGCTTGGAAAGAATTTCTGCGGCCTGCCTGTATGTCGCGCCTTTGGGGATTTCAATCTCTATATTCCCGCCTCCGGGCTGGGCAGGCACGAACAATTCGTATGCGACATAAGAGAAGGCCATGAATAAGATGCTGAGGAATATAATGGAAAAGTTTTTTTTCATATACTTTAGGATGCCAAATAAGCCCTTGAAATGTAAAGGAAGCTGCTCCAAAGAGAAAGCGGGGCAGGGCCCCGCTTTCCAGAGGATTTGTGCTCAGAAAGATCTTAGTACATGCCGCCCATTCCGCCGCCAGGAGGCATTGCCGGCATTTCCGGTTTTTCCTCAGGGAGATCGGTTATCATCACGGATGTGGTGAGCATCAGCGATGCTACTGATGAAGCGTTCTGTAACGCGTACCTGGTTACCTTTGTCGGGTCTATGATGCCTGCCTTCAGCATGTCGACATATTCTTCGCTTGCAGCATCAAAACCGTAGTTTGCTTCTTTGGAGGATTTGACTTTGTCGACGATTACCGACGGCTCAAGGCCGGTGTTGTTGATGATCTGTCGGATAGGCTCCTCAAGTGCCCTCTTCAGAATGTCGAGGCCCACATTCTGGTCATGGTTTTCAAGTTTCATCCCTTTTAAGGCGCTGACGCACCGCAACAGTGCTACGCCTCCGCCGGGGACAACACCTTCTTCAACTGCGGCCCGTGTCGCGTGAAGCGCGTCTTCAACTCTTGCCTTTTTCTCCTTCATCTCGGTCTCTGTATATGCGCCGACATTGATCACAGCCACTCCGCCGACGATCTTTGCGAGCCGCTCCTGGAGTTTTTCCTTGTCATAATCAGAGGTGGTCTCATCAATCTGGGCCTTTATCTGTTTTACCCTGCCCTGGATCTTTGCATGATCACCTGCGCCTTCAACGATGGTCGTGTTCTCTTTGTCAACGGTGATCTTCTTGGCCTTTCCAAGGTCGGTCAGTTTGACATTCTCGAGCTTGATCCCGAGGTCTTCGGAAATTACCGTGCCGCCGGTAAGGGTAGCGATATCTTCGAGCATTGCCTTGCGTCTGTCTCCGAATCCAGGGGCCTTGACAGCGCATACCTGTATCGTGCCTCTGAGCTTATTGACGACCAGGGTAGCGAGCGCCTCTCCCTCGACCTCTTCAGATATGATCATTAGGGGTTTGCCCATCTTTGCAGTCTGTTCCAGGATAGGAAGGAGGTCTTTCATCGAAGATATTTTCTTCTCATGCAGAAGGATAAAAACGTCTTCGAGGATGCACTCCATCCTCTCAGGGTCTGTGACAAAATAGGGGGAAGAGTAGCCCCTGTCAAACTGCATTCCCTCTACGACATCAAGGGAGGTTGCCATGCTCTTTGCCTCTTCAACAGTTATTACCCCGTCTTTGCCGACTTTGTCCATCGCCTCTGCGATCAGTTCGCCGATCGAGGGGTCGTTGTTTGCGGAGATCGTTCCTACCTGTGCTATCTCCTTTTTGTCCTGAACTGTCTTGCTGATTTTCTTGAGTTCTTCGACAATCTTATCAACGCCTTTCTCAATGCCTCTCTTGATATCCATTGGATTGGAACCGGCAACAACGTGCTTGATTCCGCCGCTGTAGATCGCATGGGCGAGAACAGTAGCTGTTGTTGTGCCGTCGCCCGCAACATCAGAGGTTTTGCTTGCTACTTCTCTCACGAGTTGTGCGCCCATATTTTCAAAAGGGTCTTTTAACTCGATTTCTTTTGCTACGGTGACACCGTCTTTTGTTATGGTCGGCGCGCCGTATTTTTTGTCAATGATGACATTTTTACCTTTTGGTCCGAGGGTTGCCGAGACCGCGTTTGTGAGCAGCGTAATACCCTTCAGTATTGAGCTTCTCGCTGCTTCATCAAAAAGAAGCTGTTTTGCCATTTTTAATTCCTCCTTGAAAAATGTTAGATAAGTTTAGTTTAGTCCTGGACAATGCCGAGAATGTCTTCTTCCTTGATAATCAGGTATTCATTGTTGTCAATATTTATCTTTGAGCCGGAGTATTTGTCGAAAAGTATGACGTCTCCGACTTTAATCTCCTTTACTTCTGATCCGACAGCCTCAATAACTCCTTTTTGAGGTTTTTCCTTTGCAGACTCCGGGATATAGAGTCCGCCTGCTGTTCTTTCTGCCTCCTCAGAGTATTTTACGAATACCCTGTCTTTCAGTGGTTTGAATTTCATAGATAGTTCTCCTTTCTTTTTATCTTGGGTTTGGTTGTTAGCACTCAATGCGCGTGAGTGCTAATATACTAGGAAAACGTGATTTTAGGCAAGGCCTTTTTTGCAGGGGGAAAAACCGAATAATAGCTTTTTTCTGCAGATTTCTCGTGAAAACACTATTTTTCAGCAAAATTCAACTTAATTCTTTTTTCTTTTTTTCGAGGAACTCTCTTATTGTGTCACTGTAGTAATTTCCGCTGTTTCTTATCGCCTGCGGAATCCTGTTGTCATAGAGTTTCTGCCCTTCTTTCAGTTCTGATTCGAATACAGAATAGAAGTTCCCGTTTCTTATGGATTCCGTCACCTTCGCGGCATTGTAAAGGTATATGTCGTTTATGATTGTCCGGGAAAGCCTTTTTGCCTTTTCCACGGCCTCTTCGGTTTTCTCGGCAGAGGGCCCTGGTTCCACGGCCGCGGACGGCTCGATGACTGCCTCTTTTATGCCTGCGGCTGCCGGTTTAATCGGGGTGCTCTCAGGAGAGGGGGCAGGCTCTTTCTCTTCCGGTTGCGGCTTTTCGAGGCCTTTTTCCGGCAAGGCGGTGAGGGTGTTGATTTTCTCTATGAGCAGCGCAGGGATGTCCTGGGCCTCAATGTAGTCATCAGCGCCGTAAAGCGAAGAAGGTTCCCTCCGGTACTTTGACCTGTCGAAGATTGAAGGGACAAGTATAAACTTCATCTCCTTTGTCTCTTCCCGTGACTTGAGCTTTTTGCATATCTCAAAGCCGTAAATCTTCGGAAGCGAAACCTCCACGACAGCAAGGAAAGGGAATTCCCTGAGGGCCTTAACCATAACATCAATGCCGTCGGTCGCGGTAGTAACTTCATACCCCTTGTCATTCAGAACTGCGCGCGCGCTCTCCAGAACTTCAGGATTGGAGTGGGCTACGAGCACCCTTGTGTTGTCAAGGGTCTTTCCTGTCTCAGCGGGCGGAGCCGGTTTTTTAACGACAAGCGCGGCGCTGCATTTCGGACATTTGAACCGTGAGCCCGAAGGCGAGAGCTTTGCGTCATCCACCTTCAGCTTGGTCCTGCATTTCGGACATATTACTACCACTTGTTGAGCCTCCTTGGCTGCCAGAGTTTAATTGTGACAAGGCCGGCGACAAACCCTCCTACGTGAGCAAAAAAAGCGATGCCGCCCTGATCTGCCGTCCCCTGAGAGATCAAGCCGCTTACGACCTGTATAATAGCCCAAAAACCGATAACTATCAAGGCAGGAATCTTGATGACAGTGACGTAAAAACCTAAAAAGACAATCGTGCTGACCTTTGCCATTGGAAAAAGCAGGAGGTAGGCCCCCAGCATGCCGGATACCGCGCCGCTCGCTCCGATCATGGGGATATTCGATCCGGGGCTTGCCAGGGTGTGGGAGAAGGCAGCCACGCAGCCGCAGAAAAAGTAGAAAAGCACGAACCGCAGGTGTCCGAGCCGCTCCTCGATGTTGTTGCCGAATATCCAGAAGTAGAGCATATTCAGGCAGAGGTGGAACAGCCCTCCGTGCATGAACATGGAGGTGAATACCGTCAGGAGGGGATGTATCGGCTGTCTTGTTTCAAAACTGATGAGGCTGCTCGGTATCGCACCGAAACTGTATGCAATACTTTGGGTGTCCACTCCTGACATGACCTGTGTTATAAACACCAGCAAGTTCAGGGAGATGATCAGGATCGTAACGACGGGTATTATATGTATCGGGTTGTCATCTTTGTACGGTATCATCGGTAAATGCCATTCATAAGCGTGCCAAATGAATACATTTTACACGATATCGCTATTAATATCACGCAGAGATGTCCGCAGATAGTCTCTCAGAAAAGACAGTACGTCCGGAGTTGTTATGGGAACACTGCCGAGTTCTTTCCTGACCTCACGCGTGTCCAGGGAGAACTCATTGCTGTTGATGCGATAGGTAAAGAGAAAATCGACCTGAGGATTTCCCGCAATCAGTACAACAAGGGTCTCGGTGATGTCGCCGAGGGGTTTCATGTCTATATGGCTCTTTTTGAAGCAGGCAGTTACGATCGTTCCGCAGCGGTCACCGGCCCTGACCGAAATATCTCCCCCTGTCTCTCTGGCGGACTGAGCGAGCAGCGGCAGCCCAAGGCCGACCTTTCGGGTCGTCCTCGTTGTATAAAAAGGATCGAGGACTTTTGTCATGATATCTTCCGGCATGCCCCTGCCGTTGTCCTCGATCTCAAGGGAGAAGAGGTCTTCCGCAGTAATCTCGGAGAGTGTGATCCTGATCAGCGATGCCCCCGCACCGATGGAGTTTTCAGCGACATCGAGTATATGGAGTGATATGTCTTCCATGTCGTCTAAAAGATGATCGTTCTGTTGTCCTCGCCTTTTAAGGCGAGCCTCATTTCGTCGAACGTGGCATGCTCCATGACAAACCCTGTGGTCCTTCTGCCGATGTCCTCAAGCCTGTGCGCGTCCGATGAGGTGATCCAGGGGATATTTCTGTAGAGGCCGAACCTTGCATGCGCTTCGTCCATTGTGGTCATGCATGATATCTCCAGTGCGTCAAATTTCACCCCTTCGGGGATAAAGCCGAGCTGGCCGATGATCCCGAACCCCTCACGGTCGATATGGCTTGCCACAGCGAGCCCGTTGAAGCTGTGTATCAGCTCCACTATCCTGTTGACGGAAAGACTCGTGGCCCCTATCAAAAGCCTTTTGTTGAATCCGAGCACTTCCTCTTCCTCGTTCACCAGCACCTGCATGCCAAAGGCATCCTCATCATTCTCTCCCGGCTGGAGGTTCTCATACACGACTTTCTGCATGCTGAAGGCATCGGCCATGTCGCCAAAGAAACCGAGGACGTGGACTTCTTCTGAGGAGTTGATTTCCATGCCGGGGATGACCCTGATCCCCTTTTTCCCGCCAATATGCGCAGTCACTTCAACCTGTTCGACAGAGTTGTGGTCGCATACGGCCAGGATGTTTATCCCGAGGGATGCTGCTTTTTCTACTATCCTGCCCGGGGTCATAAAAAGCTCGGAGCAGGGTGACAGGCAGGTATGGATGTGAAGGTCTGCCCTGAATTCTACCGGCATCTCAGGCCGAGGCTGTAAAGCCTGCCAACAAGTTCGAAGGTGGGCAGGCTGCTCGTCAAGATCGGTACGTTCTCTTCAATAGCTTTTTTCAGGGTTTCTTCAGCCGGTACCCGGTTGTTGACCAGCAGGATTCCCGAGAGGCCCTTCAGGGACGCCACCGCGACGATATTGAGGTGGATCTGAAGAGTGATCCAGAGAAAACCTTCATGGGCGTTTCCCATTACATCCGACAGCATGTCACTGACGTACGCCCCTGTCACCTCCCTCTTGAGATTTACCGAGGGATTTTCGACTTTGAGCGAAAGACTGTTGATGACTTCCTGCAGTTCCATGGTCTGCTCCTTTACTCAGCAGGCGGCAGGTTCATGCTAAATTCCACTGTTGTCCCTTCGCCTACCACTGAGTTGACTGTGAGGGTGTCACTGTTTCTCTTGATATTCGGCAATCCCATTCCGGAGCCGAAGCCCATTTCCCTGATATAATCCGGCGCGGTCGAGTACCCTTCCTTCATCGCCTGTTCGATATTCGGGATGCCGGGACCCATGTCCTGTATCCTGATCTTTATCATCTCATCGGTTATGGTGTAGTTCATCATCCCTGCCACCGCGTATATGATCACGTTCATCTCGGCTTCAAAGGCCGCTATCGCCACCCTCCGGATGATCGGCTGAGGGACCCCCCTGCCTTCCAGAATACCCTTCAGGCTGCTCGACGCAGCACCGGCGTTCTTGAAATCTTTTCCTGTAAGGAAAAAAACCCCTTCAGTGTTTTCCATGATCAGAACTCCAATCCGTTGCAGCTCCGGAGGCCCTTCTCAAAGAGAAGCCCGCACGTATCAAACATCGACAAATCCGTGACGAGGAGCGGAATCTTTTTTTCGTCGGCCAGCGCTATGGTCTGTATGTCAGGCCTTTTGTTCTGTATGAAAACGATCGCGGTGATGGTCGCGACCTCAGCGGTGCGGATGACCTGCGTGTTCGTCAGACCGGTAATGAGCAGCGAGTGGCTGATCGAAAACGCGAGGACATCGCTCATGAGGTCTGCGCAATAGGCCCGTTCGATCTGCATCCCCATGTCCTCTTTTCTCGCAAGGACTACCGCTTTGAGTATGTCCCTGATATCGCTTAATATCATAACAGATGGTGCATTGCTCACATGCCTCCGCTGCCTTTCGCAGGCTCTATCTTCACCGCGTCGGTGCCCGCAGTGCCACTCTCCGGATAATAGGTCAGGGCATTCACCCGGCCGTGGGGGAAATGCACCGAGGTGAAGACCGTCCCGCTCATCACTGCGTCGGTAACCTTTGCCTTGAGATAGACAGTGCCGCGCCTCGAGTACACCTTCACGTGGCTGTTGTCGGCGATGTTGAATTTCTTCGCATCCTCCTCGCTGAGTTCAAGATAGGGTTCCGAGACCACGAGGTCGAGCGCCTTTGACCTGGTCGACATGCTGCCGGAATGCTGGAGGACGTCCCGGGTCACCAGAGACAGAGGATATTCAGCGTCAACAGGCTCACCCGGCGTGTAAGTGACAGGGGTGAAAACCCTCATTCCCGCCTTCGCCTGCCCGGACCTGTCGGACAATTTTATCTCTTCAGCGATGTTTTCGATATTCCTGGTGGAGATGTCCGCTCCCATTGACAATGAAAGGTTCCTCAGTATCTGCCAGTCCGGAAGTGCCTGTCCTGGTGCGTCGACAACTCTCTGCAGCTTCTGCGTTACGCCCTCGGCATTGGTGAAGGTGCCGTCTTTTTCCGGCCAGCCTGATGCGGGCAGTATGACATGCGCGAGTTTTGCTGTTTCAGTCATCGCTATGTCCTGTACGACGAGCAGTTCCAGTGATTTCAGCGCCCGCAGTATCTTCGAGTTGAAAGGGAAGGTCGACAGAGGATCTTCACCCATAATATACAGCGCATGGACAGCCCCGGTATCATAGAGCATGTCGAAGATGCCCTTGCCTGCCGTTGCGTCAAAATCCGGCCTTACCCCTGTTGTGTAAAGTCCGCAGGTATTCGCGTATTCAGCAGGTATCTGCAGCGCGTCCGCCTTATCACCCAAAAGAATGATCAGGTTTGCGGCTGCGTGGACAAGGTCGACTCCCTTTGTGTTTTCGCTGACACTGACGGTGAAAGAAACCATCCGGTTTTTCGCCCCCGCGAGTGCTTCAGCGGTTTCTGTTATCTGTTCCGCAGGGATTCCCGTAACAACGGATACCTTCTCCGGGGTATAGTCCTCAAGGCTCTTTTGAAGGTCCTCAAATCCCGTTGTTTTTGCCAGGCTCTCTTTGTTGAAGAGTCCCTTGTCGATGATCACCTTCATCAGCCCGTTTACGAGCGCCACTGACGTGCCCTGATTCATTTTCAGGCGTGACGAACTGTGCCGCGTGAGCTTTGTCTCCCTTGAGTCGGCAACGATGAGCTTTGCTCCCTCCCTCTTCGCCTGCATGATATTCAGGCCGAAGACGGGGTGGGTGATGCTGATATCCGACTCGATGACCAGAATTGCGTCCTTGCCGAGCGGAGCCTTCAGGCTAATGGGATGGGCATTTGTCCCGAATGCGGCGGCGAGGGCTTTCTGGACCCTTGCGTAACCGAATGCCGCGGAGGAGTCGATATTGCGCGAGCCAACGACATTTGTCATGAACTTGCGCAGCATGTAGTTATCTTCGTTTGTGCACCGGTGCGACCCTATCGCTCCCACCGCTTCCTTGCCGTATGACTTGGTGATGAATTTCAGGCTGTCGCTGATGTGCGTTAGCGCTTCGTCCCATGTCGCGGGCACGAGTTCTCCTGCTTTTCTTATGAGCGGCGTCTTCAGCCGGTTTTCGCTGTAGATATAATCAAACCCGAACCGGCCCCTGCCGCAGAGGTTGCCGCTGCTCCTTCCGTTGTCTTCCTTTGCCCTTGATCTGAGCAGCTTTCCCTCCTGCATCCCCAAAGTCAGGGTGCAGCCGCAGCCGCAGAAGGGGCATATCGTGTCTTTTTCCTCAAGGAACCATGCGCGAGCCTTGAACTTGAAGGGCTTGCTCAGCAGGGCGCCGGTCGGACAGATGTCGATGCACTGCCCGCAGTAATCGCATTCGAGTATCTCTCCGAATGCGGGCTGCACAACAGTAGGGAAGCCCCGTCCGATCAGTCCCAGGGCGCCGCGTCCCTGGTGTTCAGAGCATATTCTGACGCATTTGCCGCAGAGGATGCACCGGTTAGAGGTGAGCTCCACCAGCGGACCTCTCACATCAGGCGGGAACGCCTTCCGGTGACGGATGAAGCGTCCCTCAGGTTTGCCGTACTCGTAAGCAAGGTCCTGGAGATCGCATTCGCCTGCCTTGTCACAAACAGGGCAGTCAAGGGGATGATGCACCAGGAGGAGTTCCAGGACGGTCTGTCGGGCCTTTCTCAGCTTCGGGGTCTCGGTCTTGACGATCATGTTCGGTGCTACCGGCGTTGAGCAGGAGGCAAAGAGCCTCGGCTGGCCCTCGAGTTCAACAACGCAGAGCCTGCAGCCTCCATAGGGCCTGAGCCTTTTATCGAAACAGAGATTCGGTATCTTTATGCCATTCTGCTGGGCAGCCTTCAGTATGGTGGTGCCGTCTTCAACAGATATTTTCTTGTCATTTATGGTTAATTCGACCATTTATGAATTCCCTCCTTCCATTTTCGCCTCGGCAGCAGCAAGAAATTCTGCAGGATCGCCGTCAAAACCAGCCGGCAGAATGTTTATGGATTTGAATTTGCACGTTTCGTAGCAGGTCCTGCAATGGACGCAGAGTTCCTGGATGATCTTGTGGGGCATTTTCTTTTCCCCGACGACCGCCTTCGAAGGGCATGCCCTCATGCATGCGCCGCAGCCCTTGCAGAGTTTCTCGTCAATCCAGAACGTGGCGAGGTCCCTGCATACTCCTGCCCTGCACCATTTGTCTATTATATGGGACTCGTACTCGTGCTTGAAGTATCTCAGGGTGGTCAGTACCGGGTTCGGGGCTGTCTGTCCGAGGCCGCAGAGCGAGGTTGCGATGATGTCCCGCGAAAGGTCCTCGAGCGTCTCCATGTCCTTTTCTGTCCCCTTGCCCTCTGTGATGTCGGAGAGCATGTCAAGCAGGATTTTGGTGCCGACCCTGCATGGGGGGCACTTCCCGCAGGACTCGTCCGCCGTAAAGTCGAGGAAGAATTTCGCGGTGCTGACCATGCAGTTATTGTCATCCATGACGACCATGCCGCCGGAGCCGATGATCGCGCCTGTCGCGACGATGTCCTCATAGGTCACGGGGGTATCGAGCAGTTGTTCGGGGATACATCCCCCTGAGGGTCCGCCGAGCTGTACCGCCTTGTATTTTCTCCCTTTCTTTATGCCGCCGCCGATGTCGTAGATGATCCTTCTGAGCGGTATCCCCATCGGTACTTCCACGAGGCCGACGTTGTTGACTGCGCCGGTGAGGGCGAAGACCTTGGTGCCAGAGCTCTTTTCAGTCCCGAGGCTCCTGTACCACTCAGCGCCCTGCAGTACGATGGGCGCTATCTGGGCGAGCGTCTCGACGTTGTTCAGTACAGAGGGCTTGTCCCAGAGTCCCTTGTGGGCCGGGAACGGGGGTCTCGGCCGGGGCATTCCGCGCTTGCCTTCGATGGAGCGCATCAGGGCGGTCTCCTCGCCGCAGACGAAGGC
>JAOUFP010000429.1 GCA_029858145.1 Nitrospirota bacterium
CTTCGGGGCCAACGGCAAGGTCTATGCGGGCAAAGACATGTGGCACCTGAGGTCGCTTCTGTTTACCGACCCTGTTGACCTGCTCATAGGGAATTCCTACGCGAAGTTTCTCTGGCGGGACACCGGTACGCCTCTTGTACGTATCGGATTTCCGTTGTTTGACCGGCACCATCTCCATAGATATCCGGTCATCGGCTACCAGGGGGCGCTTAACCTCGTAACCTCGATCGTCAATACGGTGCTTGACGAGATGGACAGAAAGACGATCGATACAACGAGCTTTGATGTAATAAGGTAATGATAAAAGGCGCATCGGATGAAAAATCTCCCCATTCCCTTTTTTCATAAAGAGGGCCGAAGGCCTCCCCCTTTGGAAAAAGGGGAGGGAGGGGGATTTTATCCATACTGGAGATATAACCATGTTAACCAACATAGATAAACTGACAGAAAACGGGTGCGGCACAGAGAAGACAGACAAGGTCTGCCGCTCCCGCGGCGGCGAGTCCTGCGCCTTTGACGGGGCGATGATCGTGCTTCAGCCTATAGCAGATGCAGCCCATGTCGTTCACGGGCCCATCGCGTGCTGCGGCAATGCATGGGAAGGGAGGGGAAGCCTTTCCAAAAAAGGAAGCCTCCACAGGATGGGGTTTACGACAGACATGTCAGAGCTGGATATTATCTATGGCTCCGTGGAAAAGCTCTTCCATGCCATCAGGAAAACCTTTGATGAGGTGAGGCCGAAGGCGATATTCGTCTACAGCACCTGCGTCAGCGGCCTTATCGGAGAAGACATCGACGCTGTCTGCAGGCGCGCGGAAACAGCCTTGGGCATCAGGGTGATACCGGTGAACGCCCCCGGCTTTGTCGGCCCGAAAAACCTCGGCAACAGAATCGCCGGAGAGGTCCTGCTCGACCATGTCATCGGCACCGGCGAACCGCCACCCGGCTTCTCTTCCTCCCTGGGGATAACGCTCTCCGGCTCCGCGTTTCCCCCTCTAAAGATAAGAGGGGGAATGGGAAGCTATGATCTCCAGGGGGGAATGAGGGGGGTGATCAATCTCATCGGGGAATACAATATCGCCGGAGACCTCTGGCTGACAGAGCCTGTCCTGGAGAAGGCAGGGCTGAAGGTCTTGTCCCGCATGACCGGGGATGCGACGTTTGAGGAGATCACCTGGGCCCACAGGGCGAATCTCAATGTTGTCGTCTGCAGCAGGGCCCTCATCAATGTGGCGAAGGAAATGGAAAAAAGGTATGGCATCCCCTATGTCGAGGTCTCTTTTTTCGGAAAGACAGAAATGGCCAGGGCGCTCAGGGCTATAAGAGACGGTTTAAGCCGTGCAGACAGTTCAAACAGTTTAAACGAACGCATAGAATCCCTCATCGCAAGGGAAGAAGAGAAATTGGCTGAAAGGCTGATACCCTATGCACATCTGAAAGGGAAAAAGGCCGTCCTGTATACCGGCGGTGTCAAGAGCTGGTCCTTTATTTCAGCGCTTCAGGACCTTGGCATCGAGGTTGTTGCCGTGGGAACAAAAAAGAGCACCCTTGAAGACGAGGAAAAAATGAGGGAGATCCTCGGTGAAAACGCGCCGCTTGTTGAGGACGTGGCCCCGAAAAACCTGCTGAGCCTTTTAAAGGAGAAAAATGCCGATATGCTCATAGCAGGGGGCAGAAACCTGTATCTCTCCGTGAAGGAAGGATATCCCTTTGTCGATGTCAATCAGGAACGCCATACTGCCTATGCAGGGTATGAAGGGCTGGTGTGTTTCGCAGAACAGATCAGCAACAGTGTCAGGTTTTACGAACGGAGCAGAGGACAAAGGGCAGAGAGCAGAGTCCGGAATTCAGCTGCCGTCATGCCCGATGCCCTCAGGAGAGACGGGGCCACCAATCCCCTGAAGCACTCAGCGTCAATCGGCGCTGCGATCGCGCTGCAGGGAATCCACCGCGCCCTTCCCGTCATCCACGGTGCACAGGGCTGCACCTTTCTTGGGAAGGTGCTCCTTACGAAGCACTTCAGGGAGCCGGTAGCGCTTGCAGGCACAAGGCTCTTTGCCGGGGATGTGATTATGGGAAGTGACGACCGTCTTGAAAAGACCGTAACAGAATTCATAGAAAAAAACGCCCCTGACGTCATCGCTGTCCTTACATCGGGACTGTCCGAGGCAAAGGGAGATGATGTCTCCGCGTGTGTTTCCGGAATGAAGAGCAGGACAAAGTCATCCACTGTGCTTCATATCCCTACCCCTGATTATGACGGAGGGCTTGAGTCCGGTTACTCCAGGGCTGTGGAGGTACTGCTCAGTCTTGCGGACGAGAGGGGTGGTGCGGGGTACGGCCAGGTCATCTCAAGGCAGGTGAACGTGCTTGCAGGCTCACACCTTTCCCCTGCTGATTTTAACGAGCTGCGGGAGATAATTGAGTCCTTCGATCTCAAACCCATACTGCTGCCGGATCTTTCTTCCCTTGACGGAAGCAGGCAGGGGATATCACCCCTTGCGGTCGGCGGAACGACAATCGGGGAGGTCAGGGCGCTTGGGGCGTCTGCATTCACCATTGCTATCGGTGCGAGCTTGGAATCACCTGCGAGAATGCTTTATGAGAAATTCGGGATTGAATACAGGCTGTTTGAAAGCCTTGCGGACCTGGAGGCGATAGATGCGTTCTTCGAACTGCTCTCGATGCTGAGCGGAAGGCCTGTGCCCCAAAAATACGGACGACAGAAAAGGAGTTT
>JAOUFP010000430.1 GCA_029858145.1 Nitrospirota bacterium
GATTACGTCTTCGCCCAGCGCACTGTGTCCGTATAGCGGGCCTCCCCCGACGTTTTGCGGCAACTGACTGCCGCTCACCGGGCTGAGTTTTCCCTCGGCCATCGCCTGGTAGATGGCCTGTACGGCAGGAAAGCCGGAGATCTTGTTGTTCATCTTGGCTGTGGGAATCGCCACCACCCCGCAGCGATCCACCTTGGCGATCATACGCGCCATGGCTCCCAGCTTCCGGTTGCCCGCGGGTATCCCCACTTGCGCCTGAGCTCCCATAACGTAGAGCATAGCCGCGCTGAGCAACGCGGCATTGGCTCCATCCGCCCCTGCATCCTCAGCAGCAGCAATCGCCTTAGTCAGAACATCCTGCACCGGTAAGTGTCGCACGTTGGCGAACTTCACGGAGATATCGGCGCCGCGAAGGAGTTCCTCTGTAACCACATTGGCAATAGTAATGACCGCTATGTTGAGCATGCCGTGTCCCCCGGCAAGAGCCTCGATGCGGTCGCTCGTGAGCCAGTTGATGTTGGTGGTAGCAGCAGTCACTGCAGCCACAATAGTTTTATCCATGATATATCCTCCTTGTCTGTTCGGATTTGCAGAGGTGAGATACCTGAAGTTGTAATTTCATTTTATCAAACTGTGTGACAAAATCAACTTAAAGATGAAACAATAGCCGATTAAGGTGGGAATGGGGCTCTCCTAAGATAAGAGGAATAAAATATACATATTATCAAAGGTTGCAAATCAGTGAGCCTGGGGATAAGCACATTACCCGGATTACGCCAGTATTTCTTTAACGCGCCCTATTTCCCCGCTTTCAAGGCGGACTTTGATTCCGTGCGGATGCATAGGCGAATTTGTCAGGATATCTTTAACAATTCCCTCCGTGAGCTTCCCTGTCTTCTGGTCCTTCTTCAATACGATCGAGACACGTAGTCCCCGCTTTATATCTGAACGTCTCGTTCCATCCATAAGTTGTTCTCCTGTTCTCTATTCACTGAGTCTGGTTTTTTTGTATGTCACTAATGCTACTGAATATAACAAAAAATGAATGGGGGCAACAGGAAAATGGAAGAAAGATAATGCAGTTTCTTTCTTCAGGGATTACCCCCTTCGAAAATATTAGGGCTGCGACCGAGGCCGAGGGTTAAGAATTTGGAGCTGTCTGAGCGAAGCGAGTTCCCCAAATTCAGCGTGAACGACCGAGCAGACCGTTAAGATGAGATGGAGAGCGAGCGGCAAGCGAGCCAATTTCAAGAATAGTCTTCCTTGCATCAAAGGCCCGAAGGGACTTTCTTTTCGTCGGAGTACCCTTCTTTGGGTTACCTTTCTTAGACGTCAAGGAAGGTAACCGGGATGTGGGGTGAAACCCCGCTACGGACAACTACGCAACTTACCGATTCAGGAAAACCGCAAATAATTTTGCTGCCAAACCGTGGATTAGGTAGAATAAACCCATGCTTATCGAACTGCAGGGGCAGCTGGAGCGGATCACCTACCACAACGAGGAGAACCACTACACCATCGCTAGGCTGAAGGTCAAGGGAGAGAGGAACCTCATCACGATCGTCGGCAGCCTCATATCCGTAACCCCGGGAGAAGTCCTGCGCCTGAAGGGCTCCTGGGATGTCCATCCGAAATACGGCGAGCAGTTCAAGATCGTCTCCTACGAAACAGTCACGCCCGCCACAGTCAAAGGAATAGAGAGATACCTCGGCTCAGGCCTGATCAAGGGCATAGGCCCTGTGATGGCAAAGCGGCTCGTAAACAGATTCGGTCTGGAGACCCTCGACATCATCGAGAAACAAAGCGAAAAGCTGAATGAGGTCGAGGGCATCGGCGAAAAGCGGATAGAGATGATCCGCACCGCGTGGGCGGAACAGAAAGAGGTGCGGGAGGTGATGCTCTTCCTCCAGAGCCACGAGGTAAGTTCAGCCTATGCCGCGAAAATATACCGGCAGTACGGAAAGGAAGCGGTCAGGGTCGTAAAAGAAAATCCCTACAGGCTGGCGGACGACATATTCGGCATAGGGTTCCTCACCGCTGACAAGATAGCAGGGAAGCTCGGCATACCGCCTGATTCAGAAATACGGGCGGAGGCAGGCTTACTCTATGTGCTCAAGAAGCTTGCGGACGACGGCCATGTCTATTATCCATACGAAGACCTTATCGAGGAATCCAGAAAGATCCTCGACATGGATACGGCTATCATCACCAGTGCCCTTGGAAAGCTGAAGACCGAAAAAAGGGTCGTGATCGAAGACAACGGCGTCTACCTTGCCGAGTTTTATGCCTCAGAGACAGGTGTTGCCGCATCCCTCAGGGCGATTCTTGACGCCCCCAAAAACCTCTTCCGCTTCGACAGAGAAGCAGCGCTGAAACAGATCCAGGAGGAGCTGAAGATTATCCTCGCTGAAAGGCAACTGCAGGCGGTGAGGGAGTCCCTCGATAAAAAGGCGATGGTGATCACCGGCGGCCCGGGGACGGGAAAGACAACGATCATCAACGCGATCATCAGGACATACCGGAGGTCGGGCCAGAGGGTGCTCCTAGCAGCGCCGACCGGCAGGGCCGCGAAACGGATGTCAGAGACAACAGGCTTCGAGGCAAAGACGATCCACCGTCTCCTCGAATTCAGCCCAAAGAACGGCGGATTCAAAAAGAACGAACAGGAGCGGCTCGACGCGGACCTCATCATCATCGACGAGGCCTCGATGGTCGATACGATCCTTATGTACCAT
>JAOUFP010000431.1 GCA_029858145.1 Nitrospirota bacterium
AATGCAAGCGGATAAATCAGGTTAGTTTACAGGTTGAGATATTGCGAAAGTACCTGCTCCTGTATCGCGTGTGCTTCATACTCATTCCCTTCGGAAATCCTCAATAGTTTCCTGTTCCAATAACTGTCTAGTAGAAGGTGGAATTAGCGACTCTTATCTCTTCCCGCATGGGCCAAAGGGCCGTCAGTGAAGAATTCGAGCCTCCCGGCTCAGCAGGTCTTGGTCATGGTATGGGGAATGACGAGGGTGTAGTCTGCCAGACCGCTGTAGTCATCAATAAATTCGAGTGTTTTTGCTTCAACAGCGGTGATCGTCGCAGCCCTGAGATCCTTCGAGGCCTTCCGGAGATACCAGCAGATTCCTCCGTATTTCCGCGTATGGTATTCACCATGAAAATGAATGAACAGGCCTCCTGGTGTCAGGTTCTTGAGAATAAAGTGTGACATGGTTGCGTCCTTGATCGCCTGGGCTGCCAGAAAGTTCTTCGCCTTGATGCCGTGGGCAGCACTCAGGTCGAGGAGATCGCGGTAGGTCGGCGACTTCAGATCGACACGAATCGGCAACGGCACAATCCATCGCTTTGACTCATCAGGCAGTCCCGTGAGTGCCTTGAGTCCTTTCCGGGCAGCAAGGCTCGCATATCTCCGAGGCACATTCGTGGCGATGAACCGGAGACGGTGGGCCTTTGCGAATTCCACGAGCGGACGATAGTCAGTCTCGTAGTTATCCCAGATCTTGGCTTCCTTCTTCAGGTGGTCTTCACCGATTGTCCCTGAAAGATATTCATCAAGAATGATCTGATCATCAGCCTCAAACATCTCGGCGCCGAGGACGAGAGCCCTCCTTCGAATTGAAAAGAGATCCTTTGTGACCTCGAGCTGCAACCAGTGCACAACAGGGTTGTTATGCAGTTCGCCAAAGAGGACGACCGAAAAATCGCTCAGTTGTTCGAGCATCTTTCTATAGGTGATCTCTCCGCCGTTTTTGTCATAGAGCCGGTACGCCGGCTTGTCATGAACGCGGGTGTTATTATTCAGCATGTCTGTCCTCTTCCCGAAAACCGTCTCATAAGAAATCGTGCCTCACTGAAAAAGATGAGCGTCCCCCTTGAAGAAGCATCTTCAATCCTTCGTTGGCGTCATCAGACAATGGACTATAGTTGACGATAGCCTTCACAGAGTGATAACCAAGCATCCGGTAGCTTTCGAACTGTGATTCGTCAAACCATTGATCGGCCGTGGACTGATGGGGAAAGTCCTTGTGCAGCGAGGCATAGTTCGAAACGTCCGCAGGTTCATTTATGCCTGTCAGCAGAGGTTTTATATAGATCAACTTGCCGTCTTCAACATCAGCTCCGTCAACGCATTTGTAATGAATTGTACCCACGGCGCAATATTTTCTGTCGCTGTTGTTTCCCGGCCGCAAAGGAGACAGGTCTATTTCGACCGGGATGCCGAGATCTACCCTGATCTTCCGTATCGCGTTCCCAAGGTCTTCAAACGTGTAGTTCGGATCGCAGCTCGCATCGCTGGCGACAATGACGTTGCATCTCCGGCGAACAAGTTCATAGATGCCGAGGTTCTCGAAATGGCCGCCGTCCGAGAGATACACATATCCGGATTCATTGTCAGTGAGGCCGAAAAGTTCCGCCATCAGGTACCTCAGGCCCATTTTAGGACCTTTATTCTCCATGCCTCCGTAGCGTGTATTCCTTACCCACCACCCAAGCCTTACATTGAAGATTGTCATGAGAAAGGCCAAAGGGGGTGAAGAATGGTAGCCCATATTTGGGCTTGCGGCAGCGCCCGATACAGTCATTGCTTCACCGAGCAAGACACCCCCGCCATTTTGAGCACGACCTTTTGTCACGCGATAACAGCCTGCTTTCTCCTTCTCCTCATCTTTTTCTTCTTCTGCCGGCAGTTCATATCCGCAAAAGCGCGGTGTGGAGACAAAAGACACGGCTTTTCTCGTCTGCCAGGCCAATTCCCTGCTGCCTACCAGGTTCAGTGTTGAATTGATGATCGGATAAGGCCCGAAATATGACCGGGATTGTGAAAGTTCATTGATAGGAAAATCATCTCCCGGGTCCAAGCCTGTAAAAGGTTGTGGATTTCGTGGTTTATTTGATGCACCCAGATAGCATCTCGTCAGTCTGTTTCTATAGAGAAGGTGCATCGAAAATTGATTAATATCCAGACGGCAGGAAAGGAGGACGGCCAGGACAAGACAGGAGAGAAAGAAAATCAGGAGACCACCGTTCAGGGTAAAGTTCATATAATACAAATACGTCAGCATGAGATCGTGAAATGGAATTTTCTCCGTCAGGATAAAACTCAAAAAACCATTCCTGACATCGTTTAGCTGTGCGACGTTTTCATATATGAAGGACCCGAATAAGATAGCGGCTGAAAACAGCAGCAGACCGAAAGCAAATACATACGGCGCAATTCTGGCGATTAGTTCGGTACGGCCTGACTCACCCTTGCCTGTCAGTGGGCTCTTACCGCTCCAAACACCTGCAAGTGTGGAGAACAGCCATCCAGTGGCTGCTGCAGCAGTGAAATACGCTTTGCCCCATAGCAATAAAGGCAGAGCGGTCAGTACAAATCCGAATGGTACAATCCACGCGAGCATGAAAATGCAAAGCCACCCCCCAAGCCTGCTCCACCACTCACGCTTTTCGTCAGGCAAATCACTCCCCATCAGGCCTATTTGCGCAGTTGCCGTACC
>JAOUFP010000039.1 GCA_029858145.1 Nitrospirota bacterium
CCCTTCCGCTTCTGTCCCTGCCGCTGCTTCTTCTTCGGACCCTATTCCGCTACAAGAAACGGCTTGGCACGTATCCTCGATCATCAAAAAAAAGTTGTTACGGAAAATGGGGCTGGTCCGGTTGTGACATCTCTTAAGTCTCCGGCATTGGGGAAGGTCAAAAATGAAAAAAATAATGATTTGACATTAAGAAATAATTTATGTTAAATTCATTTAATTATTAAACTCATTTAAGGAAATGCGATGAACAGGAGAGCAGTATCAAAAGAGGAAACAAGAAGGCTTATTTTAAATGCCACAAGAAAATTACTTGCCAAAAAGGGTGGAGAGGACTGCACTTTGAAGGATATTGCCATTGAGGCGGGAACATCTCCAGCCTCCATAGTGGTTCATTTCAAGAGTCGAACATCACTTCTTGAAGAAGCTCTCTATATTGATATTGAAAACACACTTTCAAAGCTCAGAGACTCATTGCCAGAAAATGTTTCTCTGCGTGAACGGCTGATGCATATGCCGAACGGCTTCTTTTCCTTTTATAGTAAAAAAAGACATCTATATAAATCTCTGCTTCGAAGCACTATTTTTGAGCCTCAAAATGAAACACCTTATATGACAAAGCAATCAGAAAAGTATGTTCAGTACTTGTTATCAATAATTGATGAAGAAAAAAGGAAAGGCATAGTCAGGGAAGATATTGATTCACGGATAGCTGCTGCTTCACTTTTTTCGTTATACCTCGGGATGCTCGTAACATTATTTAGAACACCTGAGCTTTCAGTGAAAATGCTTACCCAGATTTACGCATCAATGGTGGATCAATACCTCAGAGGGATATTGATCACTGAGAGGTGACATATGAAGATACTATTGGTAGAACCAGCAAAACCGGAAAAAGCCGTCGGCGGGGAGGATTTTGCAATATTTGAGCCGTTAGCCCTTGAATATCTAGCTGCTGGAATTGATGAAAAGCACGATGTCCGAATTCTAGACATGCGGCTTGATAAAGATCTGGATAATGTGCTTAATAATTTCGTTCCTGATGTGGTCGGAATTACGGGGTACACTGTACACGTAAATACTATAAAAAGATTGCTGACTAAAATTAAGGAGTTTGATGATCAAATATATACGGTAGTCGGAGGGCATCACGCCACAGTAATGCCCCATGATTTTTATGAGCCATTTGTAGATATCGTTGTCATGGGCGAGGGAGTTGATATCTTTAGAGATATTATAGAGCATCTTGAAAGCAACACCGCCCTAAACGATCTTCGGGGAGCCGAGTTCGCCGAAGGCGGTAAAGGCACAATCGTAATAAACAATAAAGAGGATATTGACCTTGATTCCATGCCGACCCCAAGGAGGGAACTCACTTCACAATATAGGAATTCATACTTCAGTGAATGGATGAAGCCCCTGGCATCCATACGCACATCGAAGGGCTGTCACTATAGGTGCAGATTCTGTGCACTCTGGAAGCTTACCGGCGGTCGATATATTACAAGAAACCCAGCGAGCATTATTGATGAGCTAAAAACAATCACCGAGGAGTACATTTTTTTTGCCGATGATGAGTCCATGCTTGATACTAAAAGAATGGACAAGCTGGCAGATATGATCAAAGAGTCAGGCATTATGAAACGTTATTTTGTGTATGGTCGAAGTGACACCATTGTCAGTCATCCAGAATTAATAGAGAAATGGAAAGGAATTGGTCTTGAGCGTGTATTTGTAGGGCTTGAGTTCTTCAGAGACTCTGATCTTAAAAATATCAAAAAAGGATCAACTGTTGCTAATAATGTTAAAGCCGTTCAAATACTAAAGGACCTTGAATTGGATATTTTCCCAAACTTCATTGTCCGGCAGGATTTTGGAAAAAAGGATTTCAGGCA
This sequence comes from Nitrospirota bacterium, assembly GCA_029858145.1. Classification (GTDB taxonomy): domain Bacteria; phylum Nitrospirota; class Thermodesulfovibrionia; order Thermodesulfovibrionales; family UBA6898; genus JAOUFP01. The sequence continues at coordinate 1,893 of JAOUFP010000039.1, forward strand.
GTTCCGAGAATTCTGCCTGAATCTGGATTTGGACTTCGTAGGTTTTTCCGTTCTCACTCCTTTGCCAGGGACAGAATTGTATGAAGAGCAGAAAGATAAGTTCATATCATCTGAGTATGATCACTTTGATTTTTTTCATACGATTCTGCCAACCAGGATGCCGTTAAAGGATTTCTACAAGGAATTGATTACTCTTTTTAACCGATCCCGTTCCTTCAAAAACCAGATGAAGTTTATAAGAAAATACCCCTTGCGTGAAATCCCATCACTTTTCAAGTTGCATGGCAAATTCATTGGTCGCCTGAAAGTTTTAGCTGATGACTATCCAATATGATATCACAAAGATTTACAGGATAGGCGTAACTGGTCCTGTTGCATTAGTTGACACTTTATATAGCTCGAAAATCCGGAGGCATAAAAAAAATTGTCATCCATGCCGGGCTTACCACAAAGGGATCAACCTGTCCGCTCAAGCGCGCCCGGCAGTGTATTGCGGTGCAATGCGGCAGGTTATCCCTAAAGCGTTAGCCAACCAAGAGTTGAACCGAACAGAGGTTAACATATGAATCTAAGATACACACTTTCATTTCTCATGGTTATGAAGATCCCTGGACTATACGCTATCATGACGGACAGGCAGGCATTCATCAGGATGTATTTCATCTTTGCCGCTTATGAGTCCGGATTGCTGCAGGCGCTAGCTGTTCCGCGCACCAGGGAGGAGTTGATCAGGGAACTGGATGTTGAACGCCCGGAGTACTATAGAACATTCGGATTCGAAAAAGATTCCGGCTTTGTGTATGAAGGGGTGCCACAGGAGGTTTTCTTCGCCCTTTCATTCGACGGACATGTCCCGCAGGGCACTGTCACTTCCCATGAAGGATTCAAGGCGGCTGGAGAATAAAATCTTAAAGGAAGGAAAACTTTTCATGAAATACTCAATTTGGCAAATTTCAAGTGAAGATCGCGAGCAAATAATTGATATATTTAACTATTATGTAGAAAATTCATTCGCGGCATACCCTGAAAATAAACTTCCCTATCAGGCGTTTGATATGTTTTTGCAAATGGCGAATGGATTTCCGTCCGGAACTATTAAAGATGAGAATGGCAAGGTAATCGGTTTTGGAATGCTGCGGGCGCATAATCCCATGCCTGCATTTTCACACACTGCGGAAGTGACCTGCTTTATTCATCCAGACCATACGAGAAAGGGTTTGGGGAAAATGCTGCTCGGTTATTTGGAAAAAAGCGCGTTGGAAAAAGGCATTACAAATATCCTGGCCAATATATCTTCTCTCAATCCTGACAGTATTAGCTTCCATAAGAAAAATGATTTTGTGGAATGTGGCTGTTTCAAAGCGGTCGGCAAAAAGAAAGGACAAAAGTTCGATACGGTATGGATGCAAAAAATTCTCTGACAACCGCATTGAGGCCGACGCCGAGAATCGTGGCGGCGCGGCGTATGCGGGCCGTTTGGTGATACTCAAATATGAAATTGCATGATCTGGGTTTTGAAAAATGGTTTGAAGCGCACGCCACTGAGTTCCTCCGGGAGGATGGCGGTATCGCCCGCGTATCGGCGGTCGATCGCGGCTCATACCTGATAAGAAACAAATCGGGGGAGGTCCCTGCTGAACTCACAGGGAAGCTTTCTTACATGATTGAAAGTCCCGTCGACCTGCCGTGTGTCGGAGATTGGGTGACGGCACAATACTATGACAACGACAGGGCGGCCGTCATCCATGGGGTGTTTCCGCGAAAGACGTTCTTGCGGCGCAAAACCGCGGGCGCAAACGTCGAGTTCCAAATGATTGCAGCCAACATTGATGCCGCTTTCATAGTTCAGTCATGCCATTTTGATTTTAACCCCAATCGTCTAGATCGATATGTGGTCATGACAGCAGATGGCGGCGTTGAACCTATAGTCGTGCTTACGAAGACGGACTTGATCTCCCAAGACGAGCTGACGCAGAAAGTTGCGGCCATCAACTCAGCCCATAAAACCAGGATCCTTGCAGTCAGCAGCCTCACAGGCAGCGGGTTTGACGAGTTCCTGCAAACACTCTGCCCGGGAAAGACATATTGCCTGCTTGGTTCATCGGGTGTCGGGAAGACGACAATCATCAACCGCCTTATTGGTCGGGAGGCATTCGACACAAAGCCGGTCAGCGGTACGGGAGAAGGCACCCACACGACTTCGCGCCGGCAGCTTATCGTCCTCAGCCAGGGGGCGATGCTGATCGATACGCCAGGCATGCGAGAGCTTGCCCTTGTCGGTGCCGGCGAAGGGGTGAATGCAGGTTTCGAAGACCTTGTCAGGTTATCTGCAAGATGCCGCTACGCGGATTGCACCCACGAGCACGAGCCAGGCTGTGCCGTCCGATCCGCAGTGGAAAGTGGTGAATTGAGTAAAGATAGACATTCCAGCTATCTGAAGCTCAGGAAAGAGTCGGAGTACTACGAAATGTCATACTTAGACAAACGGAAGAAGGATAAGGCGTTCGGCCGACTCATTAAATCGTACAAAAAGCAAATGAAAGACTGAGATGCAAGTGCCGAACACGTATAAGGCCCGCGGTTGTCAAGAGACAAACGATACCTGATCGGAAATAAAACAGAAAAAGTTCCATTTCCTTTTTTGTTAGATCGCCAGTCAGCCCCTACTTAATTTCAAAAGCGGCGTCAGACAAAATATCTGCACCAAATACGTATCGAGGCTCGACAGCGACGCGTCCAGAAGGCGGCTTGTCAGCCGCCCCAGCCGATGCTGATAATGATGGAATCGGCTGGACAGACCTCTTTGCAAGTGCCACAGTTGATGCAATAGGAAGACCTGTGAGGCAAGCTCTTGCCATCTGACATCTCAAAACATTTGACCGGACAGGCGTTTATGCAATCCCCACACCCTGTGCATTTGTCCCAATCCACTATAGATATAAACACTTGCCTCACCTCATCAATAATATTTCTATGTTCTGCTTCAAAACACTTCGGCTATTTTTAGTATCTTGATTGTACTGTAGTAAGGTACGCGGCGAGTATGACATAAATCATATTCCATAAATATAGGTCGAATCTTCACAAAATGGGGACAGCGCCTATATATCAGTTGCAACCGAAAATCCTCATCTTTCAGATTATCGCTTTATTACGGACTTTCAGGTGTATCAGGCCGCCTTCATTGCGAAGGCTTTGTCACCGTTGCTATCCCTCGAAATACCGCGGTTTTACTTTCTTTCTGACGGCTGTCCGCTGATAGACTTCGTCAGCATATCCGGGGGCGATAACTTACGGAATTCTGTCCAAAGTGAACATTCTCCGGGGAGGACATGCTCGACCCTTTTTTGACACCGTTGTGGCCAACCGTGGCGGCTGCATAGGCATATTCACGGATATGGATTCTGCCCGTGATTGGCTTCATAAGTAGCAGTGGCAGTGGCAGCGTCACCCATGAAAAGGCAAAGGGCGAGTATTTGATATTCTGTCCCCGCTTCAAGGTCACACATAGTGATCCTGAAAGTGCAACTGCTTCTTCCGGCGTGAGTTGGAACAGAAAGTCTTCCAGGAAGCGGTTCAAAAGCGGAAATCTTTACTAACACCGGTGTGCAGTGGGGTTTCAAAGTCAACAGTCAATACTGACCCCATTGATGACCCCCGGTTAGAAAAGCCTTTCTAACAGGGGGCAGGCCGTAATGACAGAAATTGGGAATTGTGGCAGAGACCGCAGGGTGTTTTAGTTTTCAAAAAATTTATCAAAAATATAAAGTAGTCACCACTTATATTTGCGGACATTCCTGCATTCGAACGTGCAACTTATGCGCAAACTACTGAATCTTCGACATCGTAAAGGCTCTTGACATATTTGTCCGCATTCCAGTCATTTTCCCACCGCTGGCCGTCTATGAGATAGCGAAAACGGTATTCCTTCCCTGCATCGAGTTCGATTATTGTGGTAAAGTCACCGTTTTTCTGTTTCTCCAGGGGAGTGGCTTCCTTCTCCCAGTTATTAAAGTCTCCGACCACGGTCACCTTATCTGCCTTGAGTGAAGCCTCACCAGGCAGCCTGAATGTGACTTCGCAAATATTGCGCGACTCTATATACTTTTTCTGGATACCAAGAGGACTTGCTTTTGGTATTGCCAGTGCAACAGAGTTCACTGCCGTTTTGGATTTCTCAGCGATGACGGGTTTTTCAGTCACTTTGACTTTTGCGGCACTGCTTTTCAGTGCCGGCAGTTTCTTTGCTCCTAAAGGTCTTTCGACAGCTTGAGTTTTTTCCGCCGATTTCCCCTTTTTTTCTGCGCCTTTTTCCACCGTATCTTTTTTCCCCTGCTGTTTCATTTTATAATCCCCCCCTGAAAAGAAATATTTTTAGTAATTTATATTGAGACAGAAACGAGACCAAGCCCAAGAGGACATCCGGATTTATTAAATCATCATGCCCAGGCGGCTGCTCCGTTTTTTCCGAATTCTTTTTGCTGTTGACCCTCTTCCCCGAAAAAAAATCCCCCTGCGTCAGACGCAAAGGGGATTTTGCCTGTCATTTACAGCTTTACTACATTGGCAGCCTTGGGGCCTTTCGGTCCCTTTTCAGTATCAAAGCTGACTGAGTCACCCTCGACAAGGCTCTTAAAGCCGTTGCCCTGGATCGATGTATGGTGTACAAAGACATCATCGCCGTCTTCGCTTGCTATAAAGCCGAAGCCCTTTGCATCATTGAACCACTTTACTGTTCCATTCGCCATTTCTGTTACCTCCTTTTTTTAAACTCAAACCTCAGAAGGTCTTAACAAATAAAAAAGGCCACAAAGTCAAAAAGTCTTTGTGGCCTCATAAACGGCAAAAACCTCTAAAATTCTATAGGTATCATAACAGCTTCCCGGACAGTTAAGCAAGAACAATAAAAGTGAGTTTTTTATCGAGAATTCATTGCGCTCTCTAATCGTCAGCTGCCTGGGCGTTTGTGAAGGCTGTGTCACCGCTGCTATCCCTCGAAATATCGCGGTGTTGGTTTCCTGCGGCCGGCTGTCCGCTGATAGACTTCGTCAGAATAGCCGGGGGCGAAAACCGCATGAATCTCCTCTTCCGGCGGAATCCAGACAGCCTGCAGGATCGATAGGAAAAATACGACGTAACATAATTTCACCAGGCGGCGAAAGTTTAAGGTTTATTTTTTGAGCTCTTCGGTCTTGGCGACAATCCAGTATACGAAGCCGATCACAAGGATGGCGGCGATGAGGTAATAGATCAACTCAGGCTTTTCATGGCGGAGAGTGGCGATCATCGTCTCCCGGATCATCGTCACGAGCGCAACCCCCACGAAAATGCTTATGTGAAATTTACCGCCCTTCAGATGCGAGATCTCGGTATTCATGAGTTCTATCATGAGCCAGAGGAGGAGCATGGACCCAAGGGCGGAGATGATGCCATCTTCGATTCCGCCGGAGAAGATATTGATCACGTCCCGCAGGAAAAGCCAGCCGATGCCGAGGGTCAGGCCGATGAGCGCGAAGACGAGCATGAAATTGGTGGCCTGGGAGAAGCGTTCGGAAAAGCTGAGAAGGGCGCTTTTCACTTTATAGACAGGGGAGTAGACGCGTATCTCCTCCTCGAGGTACGCGCCTATGATCACGTTCATGCTGATGTCGATGATTTTCCCGACACTGATAATATTGCTTGCGAGCTCCGCCGCCGGCTGCTCCGCCCGTGAGAGGATCCCCGTGCATGTGTTTCTGATGATGTTGGCCGCGCGCTGCAGGTAGTGGACATCGACATTCCGGCGCATATGGGCAGCGCCGATCTTTGCGAGCTGCTCGTAAAAGCGGTTCTCGTACGTCCCGGTGAAGAGCTGTTCAAACCACGCCTTCTGGGTCCTGAAGACATGGGACTTAAGCGTCTCGTCAGTGAAGAACGTCAAGGCATTCCTGGTGCCCATGAACCAGAGGTTGAGCGTGCTCATGATCTCTTCGGTATGCTCCGCCATCAGAGGCTGAAGCGCGGCGAGGCGCTTTTGATCCTCTTCCGTAAAGCGGTAATCATGTTTTATTTCCTTGAATGATCGCATTGATAGTTCCCGTCAGGTTTCCCTGATCAAATCATAGCGGAGGACATTGACTCAGTCAACCTGTTGATTATCAGGTGAATCAGGCCACCTGCATTGCGAAGGCTTTGTCACCGCTGCTATCCCTCGAAGTACCGCGGTGTTGGTTTCCTGCGGCCGGCTGGCCGCTGATAGACTTCGTCAGAATATCCGGGGGCGATAACTTACGGAATTCTGTCCGAAGAGAACATTCTCCAGAGAGGACATATAAAAGGAAGAGAAGAAAACACACTCCTGGCAGGTTTCATACATATCAGATGGTGGAGCAGAGCATGTTTATTGTTCCCTGGAACAAACACCCGTGATACAATTTGGAATGCGGCATGTTGTAGAACAGGAACTGTTCAAACGCTTGCAGCATAATCAATTCGTAAATGATATCGCATGCGACTCAAAAAATAATATGGGCATTCAAAGGAAAAGGACATGAAAGGGTATAATGAGGATTTCCGGTTCGAGGGCGGCGTGCTGCACGTCCATTTGTCAGGGAAGTTCCCCAATGAGCTGCTCGGCAGGGGGGAGAATCTCTTCCAGCGGCTTATCGATGCATGCTCAGCTCACAACTGCAAGAAGGCTTTGATTGATGCCAGAGATTTGCAGGTTGACTTCGATACCATGGCGCTGTTTCGGGCCGGCCAGGATGCCGCATTCCTGACCCGTGTCGGTCTTCGCATTGCGATGCTGGCAAGGGAGGACATGCTCGACCCCTTTTTCGACACCGTTGTGGCCAACCGTGGCGGCCGCATAGGCATATTCACGGATATGGATTCTGCCCGTGATTGGCTTCATAAGTAGCAGTGGCATTGGCAGGGTCACCCATGAAAAGGCAAAGGGCGAGTATTTGATATTCTGTCCCCGCTTCAAGGGCACACATTGTGATCCTGAAAGTGCAACTGCTTCTTCCGGCGTGAGCTGGAACAGAAAGTCTTCAGGGAAACGGATGAAATTCCTCTTAACCGCCTGATTCAACACCGTAAAGCCCGGCGGTGTCTCTATCGAGCATCACCCACGCGGCCCGTCTCCCGATTTTTTCCCGTGGAATGCCGGTAAAACCCTTTATCAACAGCAGCCTGAAAGAAACAGATGATCTTGCCGCCTCATACGCAAGCGCAATACCAAAATCGCCGCATTTCATCGACAGGCTTTAATAATCCCGACAGGCTGAAACTGCGGTTACGCGGTGAAGCTGCAGGAGCGCGCAAAATCAACATTGCCCTGTGGACATCGTGTGATAGACTGTTTGTATATGTCAACCAATTATTCAGGAGCGGGAAAGCTGCCCGTAAACGTAGTCATTATCGGCGGTGGTTTTGGCGGTCTGGAGACCGCGTTGTCGCTGAAAAACCTTCTGCCGTCCACGGTGCGCATAACCCTTGTCGACCGGGGCGAATACCACTCTTTTATCCCCTCCATCCATGAAGTTGTTTCAGGGGCGGTTCGGGCAAGAGACATTCAAATACCGCTTGCACTGATATTGGGCCTTGCAGGCATTGAATTTGTCTGTGACGAGGTCCTTTCCCTGGACGCGAAAAGCAAAAAGGTGCTTGCCTCTTCAGGGGTCCTGGACTATGACTATGTGGTTGTGAGCAGCGGTGCAGAGAATAATTTCTATGGCGTGCAGGGGGCTGAAACCTTTTCCCACCGGTTCCGGAGTCCTGAAGATGCTGAACGCATTCATTCAGACCTGGGCTCGCTTCTGACAGACAGGAAGCGGGTCTGTTCCGTTGTGATTGCGGGCGGCGGGACGGAAGGGGTGGAAGTGGCGGGAGAAGTGCTCGATTTGATCCGGGGCCGCGGGTATGGGCCTGACCTCAATGCAGGAAAGCTGACCCTTACGCTTATTCACGGCCAGGACAACCTTCTTCCCGGATTTCCCGTTAAAGCACAGGAGTTTTCGAGGGAATATCTTTTACGGAAGGGGGTGACAATACTCACGGGAAATCGTATTGCTGAAGTTCGGCAAGACTCGGTGATTCTTGACTCCGGGGTGAGGCATGACATGTCAATGCTCATATGGACCGGGGGAATCCAGCCGTCCCGGCTGATCCGGGAACTGCCGCTCACCAAGGACCCGAACGGCTGGCTGAAGGTTACAGACCGGCTCCATTCCCCGGATGATGAGTCCGTCTACGGCGTCGGGGATATCATCAGCATATATGCGGATGACAGGCCCCTTTCCCTCACGAGGCTTGCCTACCATGCAATGGACCAGGCGCTAATCGCGAGCATGAATATCAACAGCCGTTTGCAGGGGCGGAGACAGGTGGGCTATTCGCCGAAAGACAAACCTCAGTTGGTATCCCTCGGCAGGGAGATGGGAATATATGCGTATAAGGACAGGGTTCTGTCAGGTCCGTGGGTTGTTCTTCTGAAAAAAGCAGTACAGGCAAAGCACCTGATGACGTATCTGACAAAGCCGGGGTTTGCGCCCGTCACGTCGCGGATACCCGGACAGGAATTTCGTCACCTCTTGCGCATACTCTCGCCCCTGTAAAACATCCGGAATCTCATCAGAAGCAGGAAGCTGCTCTGATTCAGCAGAATGCGCTGCTCACGGAAAGTCCGGAAAGGTTTCAGTTTTTTGCAGTTGCGCAGTTGCGGACCCGCCGCATGCGCATAAACGCACATTGACAACGGGAATGGCTGTGATATCCTGAAATCAAGAGACTCTCCCGACAAAGCCAAACCGCCTGCGAGGGTGGGACAGAAAGCGGCGGGTCTTAGCGGTGATAAGATGGCCGAGCTGCCGAAGGAAAGGACCCTTTAGCGGGTTCGGCCTTTTTCGCTGAGACCGTTGCCCGCGGGAGTACAGCTCATGGAAGCAACACGGCACATAGTCCAACCGCGGTGCGGGATCTGCCGTCCGGAATACTGGGGTTTCGCCCTCTCGCCTCCGTAATTCCCCCGGCCGTCCGAATCCGGAGCAACAGGCATCGAGTACTCTCCCATCCAGCCAGCGTGATCTCTGATCCGCTGGTTGGTTGTCGTAAGGTAAAACCTGCTGAAAATAACTTTCCCTCTGATATGTCCAATGTCCAATCGCCGGGCCGGGCGCCCGGTTTTTCGAGAGAGTCAGTAAAGGGGCTGTCTCTCTCTCCTCCCTTTGAGAAAAGGCAGCCAGGGGGATATAAAAAAAGGAGGGATTGACATGAATACGATCAAGAAATCATTGGCCGTTGCGGGGTTGCCTCTGCTGGCTGCGCCGCCGCTCCATGCCCTTCTGTCCGGCGCAGGAACAACGGATGCGCTGGTCCTTTCCTATGCGGTTCTGCTGCCGTTTATCTTCATGCTCTCGGCGATAGCAGGAACCATTGCCGCTGCTTTTGGCGACCTCCTGAGTCGCTTCCCGGTTGTTGCCTCATTCGGCTGGCGGCCCGGAAGGGCTTATTTTACGGGAGGGGACAGAAAAAAGAAGCGGCCATAGGCATCGTCCCGTGTTTGTAAGGCCGGCCGGGCGCAGGGGGTA
>JAOUFP010000432.1 GCA_029858145.1 Nitrospirota bacterium
TGATCAGAAAAAATGTCATCTTCAGTGCAATAGGAGAGATCTGGCGTCTTCCCGAAAATATACGGGCGCTGATCAGGGAGACCGAGGAAAAGAGTTCAGGCAATACAGGGATGCACCTGGTTGCCGCACTCAGCTACAGCGGCAGAAGTGAGATTGTCAGGGCGGTAAAAAAGATCATCGACGCGCATATCGATCCGGAAGCGGTGACGGAAAGTTTCTTCAGCGCTCAGCTCGATACCGGGGAGCTGCCCCAGCCTGACCTTATCATAAGGACAAGCGGTGAGAGACGTCTGAGCAATTTTCTCCTCTGGCAGAGCGCGTATGCCGAACTCTACTTCACTGATACATTGTGGCCTGATTTTGACAAGGAAGAATTCATGCTTGCCATACAGGATTTCCAGAGCAGGGAAAGGCGCTTCGGGAAAATCCCTGCGAGATCGAATGAATCTTAAACGCCTCGTTATAGCCTTGATCGTTGTGCCGGTTTTATACAGTTACGTTATGTATCTGCCGCCGGAGTATTTTCTTTTTCTGCTGACCTTTTTTTCAACGATCGGGCTCGCCGAGTTTTACGCCATGTACAGGATAAAGGGCCCCCTCATGTATTCAGGTCTTCTCTGGGGGGCAGCACTGCTGATCGTCTTTTTTGCCTCACCCGGCCTTTTTCTTCATGTGCTGCTGATCGCCGCTTTGGCGACAATGGCATTGAGGCTCTTTCTGAAGCGGGATCCTGCGGGGGCCATTTCCTCGGTATCAGCCGCGGTCTTCGGACTGCTGTATGTACCGTGCCTCATGACTTTCCAGCTGAGGCTTGTCAGGGAAGGCGCTGCCTGGATTGTCCTGCTCTATGCTTCGGTATGGGCTGCCGACAGCATGGCCTATTACGTCGGCAAAGGCATAGGAAAAAGAAAGCTTTATCCCGAGATAAGCCCGAACAAGACTGTTGCGGGAGCCGTTGGATCGCTGATCGGCGGCGTTGTCGGGGCGGCATTGATTACGGCGACTCTCCTGGAGCAAATCTCTCCCCTGCAGACAGGAATCATAGGGTTGTCGGTTGGCCTCTCCACGATGATCGGCGATCTCGTTGAGTCGATGTTCAAGCGTGACGTTGGGGTAAAAGACTCCAGTCATATTGTCCCGGGCCACGGAGGGGTTCTGGACAAGCTCGACGGAGTCACCTTTGCCGGGCCTGTTTTTTACTGGGTGTGTCTGGCCCTCGGCCTGGTTCATTAAGACCGCTTCTTTGGAAGCAGGGATAAAAAACCGTTTATTTTGTATAATTAATAAATGAAAAATATTGCGATTTTAGGCTCTACGGGTTCAATCGGCCGAAACACACTTGATGTCATAGCGCAGAACAGGGATCGATTCAGGGTTACGGCCCTGGCTGCGGGAAGCAACATCGACCTTTTCGAACAGCAGATAAAAATATTCAGTCCCGGGCTCATTGCCGTGGCTGACAAAGATGCCGCTTCTGCCTTGAGAAAAAGGTTGAAGGGGGTCGAAATCCTCTCCGGAGAGGAAGGCATCAACCGTGTCGCGGCACATGAAGAAGCCGACTTTGTCATTTCCGCTATTGTCGGTTCTGCAGGATTGCTCCCTACCATAACAGCGATAAAGGCAGGCAAGACAGTAGGCATCGCGAACAAGGAAGCGCTGGTGATGGCCGGCGATATTGTCATGAAAGAAGCGAAGAAGAACAAGGTAAAGATCCTGCCTGTGGACAGCGAGCATTCCGCTGTTGCCCAGTGCATCGAGGGGCAGAACAGTTCCGAGATCAGGAGAATAATCCTGACAGCTTCGGGGGGGCCGTTTGTGGACAGGACGAAAAAGGACCTGCATCACATCAAGGCGAAGGACGCGTTAAAACATCCGAACTGGAGCATGGGCAGGAAGATCACCATTGACTCCGCGACCCTTATGAACAAGGGACTTGAGGTGATTGAGGCATGCTGGCTGTTCGATCTGCCTCCTGAAAAGGTCGATGTACTGATACATCCGCAGAGCATCATACATTCTCTTGTAGAATTCAAGGACAGGAGCTGTCTGGCCCAGATGTCCATGCCTGACATGAGGGGGCCGATTTCCTATGCGCTTTCTTACCCTGAAAGGCTTGCTGAGCCGATCCCCGGTCTGGAACTCGAAAAGATAGGATCTCTGACATTCAGAAAACCCGACCATGATCTGTTCCCCTGCCTTTCGTACGCGTATGAGGCGATAAAGACGGGAGGGACCGCTCCCGCTGTCCTGAATGCCGCCAACGAGATCGCTGTGCATGCTTTTTTAGCCGATGCGGTGGGTTTCAATGATATACCTGTTGTGATAAAAAAAACCGTTGAAAGCCACACGGTGAACACTGCTCCCGATCTCGCTGATGTGCTTGAAGCTGACAGGTGGGCCAGGGAAAAAGCAGTACTCTATGTTAAGGAGCTGGGAATATGATTATTATTTATGCGGCGGTTCTGCTTGGAGTCCTGATATTTGTGCATGAAGTCGGGCACTTTCTACTGGCAAAAATGATGGGAGTAAAAGTCTTGAAATTTTCCCTCGGATTCGGGCCGAAAATACTGGGCAAAAAAATCGGTGAGACCGAATATCTTCTCTCCGCGGTGCCTCTTGGCGGGTATGTAAAGATGCTCGGGGAAGAGCCGGGAGAAGAGCTTGCTGAAGACGAACGAAACAGGGCCTACAACGCTCAGCCGGTCTGGAAACGTTT
>JAOUFP010000433.1 GCA_029858145.1 Nitrospirota bacterium
TTTCCGCCTTGTAGGTCTCATCGATACCGTACTCGTTTTCCGGGAGACTCAGGCACGCCTCCTTCAGCACGGTATCCTCCGTGAAGCTGATATGTTGTGAAAGGTGCCCTATCTTATATCCGTTTGGAATACTGATACATCCTGAATCAGGGCGTTCCTCCCCCAGAATCATCTTAAAGAGAGTTGATTTGCCGTGCCCGTTTCTGCCGACAAGGCCGACGCGTTCACCCGGATTGAGGGTAAAACCCGCCTTCTCAAAAATGACCTGACTGCCATAACATTTATCTAAGTTGTTTGCCTGTATCATTTCAATAACTCTCCTGAGCTCTCAGAAAATGAGCAAACCAGTTCTTGCGGTAAAGACAATTTTATTTCCGGCATGCTGCTCCTTACTTTTTTTCTTCTGGAAGAAGTTGTTAACGGTGTAAACAGCCCAAGGCGGTTAATCAGAGGGAAGGCCTTTATCTTTCACGCTCTTCCGAACACTCGCACTTAATTCAGGCAGGGAATACTATACATTAAATCCCATAAAAAAAGAAAATGCCGGGCGGATTCTGCTCCTCCCCTCTCCCGCTGCGAGCTTTCTTGGAAATCTCGGCCGCTGGCCTGAGCGGACAGTGTATGTCCCCATCTTAGGCAATATCAGGAATTACAACCTTGCCAATACCGTGAGCGTTGTCCTCGCTCACGCGAGCCTGAAGGCGGGGATGTATGACGTGACGGCATCAAATGAAAACGAGCAGGCTTTGCCATATGTTTTAACTCCTGAACGCCTGGAAGCGCAGTCCCCCCCTTGTGACCGAGAGAGGAGACTTTGTCGCAGTGGTTGCGATGAGCACCTGAAACCCTCACCTTTGCTGCGCCAGGAGACAATGCGCGAGTCACCTCCGAACCCGCACTGCTGGACCGGGCGAAATTCTAACGATTATTAAAAGAAACGACAAGCTCACCGGCGCAAAGGGTGGAGGGAGCGGTAGCGACCGGAACCCTTTGCGTCCGTGTGCAGCGCCGGGTTATATTTTTATTTGATTACTGAAAGTTTTGGTAGTGCTACACAGGTAATGCTGATAAAATTAATTATATTTACAGGTTGTTATCAGGTTTTCCGTCACAAAATATCAGGGACCTGGCAACATCAGAAATTTCAGGAAGTTGCGTATTTCAAGGGTCGCCATTTTTTTGCCTCTTGAAAGTCCGATCGGCCATTTAAACAAAAACCAGGATAACAATTTAAAATTATACATAATAAAGCCAGCATTACCTGTGTAGCACTACCTCACTTTTTTTGTTATAGAACTTTTGACGGGGTACTTATCCTTTTAATTCAGGAATTTTTACTTAAAACACAGACTCTTATTATTCCTGCAAATTTTCAAAACCTTCCGCCACCATGCTTGGAACAAATTCTGTAATATCATATTCGGCAATACCGGCCTGATTAAAAGGATCTTTTTCCAAAATCGCCTCAAGCTCATTTTTTGTTTTCACATTCGATAGTATAATACCGCCTGTTCTCGGAATTTTTCTCCCTGATGCAATGAAGTTTCCATTGGAATATTCCTGCTTCAGATAACCGACATGGGCCTCAAGGTGTCTGTCAACTTCTTCAAGCCCGCATTTATAATTCAATGATATGATAAACATTTATTCTCCTTTATATAAAAATATAACAAGTTATTAGATAGTTTCTCGATAACTCCGGATTTTTACATCTTCCTCCATACAACAGGAAAACAAATATTGCCATAAGTGCTTGAATAATTGTATTAGCTCAACTGACTAATATCCCATTTTGTATGTTATCGAGTTTTCTGTCTAACATACATCTTCCGATTGCAGCTGTACCAAAGATGGTCAGATTAGTCATGTATTATATACCCTCTTGATTTACTGAGAGTCAAGAAAAAATGTATATTTTCGGTTGAAACTTACGATAGTTAAAAAATTTACGTGACACTATGTTACAAGGGGGACCAGTCATGTATCGAAAATTGAAACTGGCGAGAACTTCTGTGAGAAAGTGAGAACGTGCTGGGGTCACCCCTTAAAAGGCAAGGGTGAGCATGAAGATTTCCAGCTGTTTCGCCTGCTGAATAGGAATCAGAAATAGAAGTGGGCGCCGATGCCGAGGTATTCGATTCTGAGGTCGTAAAACTGGCCGTGCGGGGAATGGCCGCTGAAGTATTCGAGCATGAGCTGCACCTTGTGCCGCGTCATCTTCCAGCTCTCGATCTGAACGCCTGCGCGCGCCGACAGATCAGCGCTCCAGTCGTGCTCCTGCCAATTCTTGATGTCCAAAGCGGCAACGGGCCGGAGCACGTCGAAAAACCGCGTCGGGCTCTTCAGTTCGATGCCGGCCTGCGTGGACCAGGGCTTGAGGTCCGAAGGCTCCCGGTGGAAGATGTACGCTCCGCCTCCGTAGATGCGAAGCCACCGTGCGAGATCGTATGAGAGTTTCAGATCGAGACTCTCGTAGCTGAGATTGATCCGCTCCACGCGGTTTCTGAGCAGGAACTCGTCGCCGAGATGCGAACTCTGGTGGAAGATCCGGAAGAGAGAGGAGAAATTGCCGGAGCGGTAGCTCACGGGAATGCCGATCCAGTAGTCCGCATTGATCAGGTCCATCGATGCAGCATCGAGATCGAAGACCGCGAACACCGCGCCCTGCAGGCCGATCTCCCACTGCCCTGAGCCGAGACGGTCGCGGA